>JANYDX010000094.1 GCA_025363395.1 Verrucomicrobiota bacterium | reverse complement strand
TTAGGGAAGCGCTGATTAAATCGGAGCCAAAAAATCAAAGCCCTGTATGAGAGAATATTCGAGTTTTCGTTAGATGGGGGAGACGGAAATCGCACGTTACGCAGTTGGCCAAAGTCCATCCCTGAATTAATCAGCGCTTCCTTAGGATTGTGGACGGCGAGAGTACGGAGCATTTCTGGTGCACCGACATCAAAACCGAGAAGGGGGTCATCACCGGGGAAATCGGAAATGATGCGGAGATCGTGAAGACGGTCCGCCTTGGACAACGGGTCACCATAAAGGAGGCCGATATCTCGGACTGGCTCTACTTCAAAAAGGGCAAGATGGTGGGCAATTACACGGTGCGCCCGCTGATGAAATCCATGAACAAAGAGGAGTTGGATCTCCTCAAAAATCAATTGGGCGAACTGCCGAAGGACTGATTGATCCTACGGCACCAACTCAAACACGGGAACCTCGACATCGGTTTCCCTAGTGCCGGCAAGCAGGGTGAAGGTGATTTTATCGGCGGACTTCACGAGGGCAGCGTAGCGTTCGTAATTCCACTGCGCCACCAGTTCGCCGTTGATTCGGACACAAAGGTCGCCCGCCTGTACGGCGAGGCTGGCGGCGGGAGTGTCGGGAATGACGGTGAGGACGCGCCAGTAAACCGCGGCGCGCGCGAACGACAGGCCGGTGCTGCGGCGAGGCTCCATCGTCACTGCGCCATCGGCGTCGCGGACAAAAGTCACCTGGTTGCGGCGCTGATCGAACGTGAGGATGAAGTGCCTCAGGAATTCTCCGCCGATCGAGGAAAGCTGGTCGGTGAGATCCACCACGGGTTTTTCAATCGTGTGGGCGCCGATCAGAACGTCCTGGTTCAGACGCCCGGTGAGTTGGCGGTGGTCGCCTTGCAGGGAAGAGATCAGGGTGCCGACCCGCGGGCCGTTGGCAAAATGCGGATGCAACCCGACAGGATTGAGGCTCAAGCTGCCATCACTGCCTGAATCGATCAGCACGATGAACGATTCATTGCCCATCTGAATGGGGATGAGTGGAGTGCTCTGCTCGTTATTAAACGCGATGGTTGAGAGGCGCGGCGACTGGGTTGGGGGGGGAGGAGTGACGGTCGGATACGATGCGATCAGCAGGCGCTGGCCCGGATAGTCCATGGTCAGTAACGTGTCTCGGAAGACGGGAAACCCGATAATGCCATCGATGGGCATGCCCAGGTGACCCGAAAGATCCGTGAAATCGAAAATGAGCGCCGGGACGCGTTCGAAAAGTGCGTCGCCGAGATTCAGCTGGCGAAGCGTAATCGATTCGAGATCGATTTCGCCCCCGCTGGCCGAGCGCACATGGATTTTGCTTCGCGGTGATCCGCGGCGTTCCTTGGCCGCGAATTTTTTCGCCAGGTCAGGCGAGACGAGGGTGGCGGTGGAGCCGGTGTCGATGATGAAGCGGTACGTTCTGCCGTCGGCCAGCTTGGATTCGACCACGAAGAAATTGGAGATGATCCGGGCGGGCAGGACCGTGCGGGTTTCCAACACTGTCCGGCCGGGACTCCTGCGCCCAGGCAGGATGCAACCAGTGGAAAACAGCAGGCAGACGAGGGAAAACAGCAGACAGAGCTGAACGGGCCAGGAGCGGCGGACAGCCGGGAGTTGAACTCTGGATTCCGGGATCATTTCTGCGGTTTGGGCAGAGTGGTGCTGAGGCTGAACGCCCCGGTTGCCAGGAGGGCGCCGGCGATAAAAACTGTCGGTGAACCAAAAATGAAAAATGTCACTCCGGCGAGAAGCGGAGTAATGGCCCGCGACAACGATCCGAGCGAACGGAAGATGCCGAGGACGCGGCCCTGTTCCTGCGCGCCACTATATAGTGAGATGAGCCCGGTCGTAGCCGGGTTGACCAGTCCTGAACCGGTGGCCAGGCAGGCCAGGCCGACGTACAACATCCAGGGTTGGGCGGCGAACGCGATGATGACCAGGCCGACGGCGGAAAAAACGAGTCCGGCATTGAGCACCCGGACTTCATCAACCCGGGCGAGGAGTTTGCGGACTATGTAACCCTGCGTGATGATGGAACAGAGGCCGAGAAAGCCGAGGAGGTAGCCGTTTTGCCTGGCGGTGTAACTGAAACGTTCCGCGGCAAGAAAGGTGAGCGAGGTTTCCATCGCGACAAATGCCATCGAGTAGACGAAGGCGACGAGATTGGCGCGACGCACCGCGACGTTGCTCAGTCCGAAAATGGCGGAGAGCGGATTGCGGATGCGCGGTTCGCGCGCCTCGGCTCGCGCGGCGGGAGAAAGGCATTCGCTGAAGCGCAGGTAGATCCAGACCAAATTCACGAGACACAGACCGAAGGCGATCAAGGCCGGCACGGAAAACGGATTGAAACCGAATCGCGCGAGCGAGGGATGCGACGCGACCAGGTTGAGGTGGGCGGTGAAGGCGCCGAGGGTGGGCCCGGTGACCAGACCGAGGCCGAAGGCTGCGCCGACGATGCCCATGGCTTTGGAGCGTTCGGCGCGCGTGGTGACATCGGCGACCGCGGCAGTAGCCACCGAGAGATTGCCGCTGAACGCGCCCGTGACGATGCGTGAAAGCAGGAACAGCCAGAAGGAACCACTGAGCACCCACACGAGGTAGCCGAGGGCGGTGCCTGCCACGGTCAACAGCAGCACGCCGCGCCGGCCGCGTTTGTCGGAGATGGCGCCCCAGAACGGTGCAAAGATAAATTGCAGAATCGAGAAAAACGAACTCAGGACACCGCCGAAGAGTACGGCAGCAAAGGCGTTGTCGCGACCGAAGAAGTGCGCGAGTGAATTGGATTGGGCGAGGAGCGAGCCCAGCACGCCGCTCTGGCCATCCGTGTTCAAGTAGTGCGCGATCAAATCCGGTCCCAGTGGAAAGATAATGGAGAAGCCGATCAGGTCGATGTAGAGCGTCAGGAAAATGACGCCGAGTGAGAGCGGTTTTGCTGGCGCAGGGCTTTGAATGGAGGCGGGACTGGTGGTGGGTGGGCTCAAGGAGGGAAGGAAAGTCCCAGACGGTTGAGCAAAAAAAGCCGTTGGGCAAAGGGAAATGCCGCGAGGAGCCCGATCATTGGTCGGGTCGCTGGGTGCCATTTCCGCCCTGCGGACCAAATGACGCTAAATTCCGCAATCACCCACGATCAAAGTAACCAGTGATTTCAAGGATGAACGCGGATACAGAAACAATCCACGGGAAGAAATCCGATCAGACCCATTCACCTAGGAGATGAAAGGCCGAGATTTTGTTTTGGATGGATAATCCGTGTTCATCCGGGAAATCCGTGGTTTCAACGGAGATTTTTGAGATGATGCACCGGGAGCGGAGTGAATCCGCGTCCTGCTTCACTCCGCCTTACCCAGCGTGGCCTGGATCTTCGTCGGCAGTTTGGCCACCACCAGATCATAGCTGCGGCGGATGCGCGCATGCAGCTCCTTCTCGGGCAGGGCGTCGAGATCGGACACGCGCGCCCACATGCGCTTGGCGCAATAGGGTGCCTGGGCGATACCATCGGTCTCGACGAGTTCATCGAACTCGTCCGGCGTGCACTTGAATACGACCCCGTCAATCGTTCCGCCATCGAGTGCGAGGATGAGGAACATTTTCCCCGCAACTTTGAAAACGAGGCACTCGCCCCACTGTTTGACGACAGTGGTCTGGCGAAGTCCGAGGGCGAAATTCCTGAGCCGGTCGAGGCGCATGGGCAATGGTCAGCTGAGGAGGGATTGCAGCTTGGTTATGACTGTGAAGATTTCAAAAGGTTTGCTGATAAAGCCGTCGACGCCCAACTCGGCGCAGCGCTGCATAGTTTCCTGTTCGCTGTAGCCGCTCATGAGCACGATTTTTTGACGGGCCTTGAGTTGTTTTAACTGCAGAAGGATTTCTTCACCGGAAAGGCCGGGCATGGTCAGATCGAGCAGGATAAGATCGATTTGATCCTGCTGTTGCCGGTAAATCTCCAGGGCTTGGCTGCCATTTTCCGCCAACAAAACGATGGCTCCGTGCTGACGAAGCACTTTGCCGACCATGAGGCGCACGGTTTCCTCATCGTCGGCGACGAGGATGGTGCCCCGCAAGGATTGCGGCGTAGTCGTGGATTTTGATTTGGCGCTTTCGGCGGGGGCGCCGGATGCGGCGGGCAGGAGGAGGCGAAAAGTGGAACCCTGGTTGGGCTGCGATTCGATAAAGAGGGCGCCGTGGTGACTCTGCACAATACCCAGGACCGCCGAAAGGCCCAGGCCGCGGCCGGAAAATTTGGTGGTGAAGAATGGTTCGAAGATGCGCGCGATGGTTTCAGCCGGCATGCCGCAGCCATTGTCCCGGACTTCGAGACCAACGTACGGGCCGGGCGTCAGTTTTGGCTGGTGGAGCGCAGACCGGAAAACCGCCGCGTCCGCGTGGCGCGAGAAAGTGGTGACGGTGATTTTGCCGCCCGTGCGCTCACCGATGGCATCGGCGCCGTTGATGACCAGGTTCATGACGATCTGGCGCAGCTGCGTGGCATCGCCCAGGATCGGCGGGAGTGCGTCGTCGAGTTGGAGGGTGAGCTCGCACTGCTTGCCGATGGAAACTTCGAGCAGGGAGGTGGTGTCGCGCACGAGCAGGCTGAGATCAATCGGGCCGCTGGAAAGTTTTCCCTTGCCCGCGTAGGCGAGCATTTGGGAGCAAAGATCCGCGGCGCGGCGGGCCGCATTTTCAATTTGCTCGAGGTGCGCGTTGCTGGAGTCGGCTGGCGGCACGGTGTACCTCAGAAGGGAGGCATAGCCAAGTATGGCGGTAAGCAGATTGTTGAAATCATGCGCGATGCCCCCGGCCAGCACGCCGAGACTTTCGAGCTTTTGCGTTTCCTGCAGGTTGCGTTCAAAGGCGATTTTCTCCGCCTCGGCGTGTTTAAGCGCAGTGACGTCGATCGCCAGTCCTTCAATGAAGCGTATCACCCCGCTTTCATCGTAGAAAGGACGACCCCGCACCAGCAGCCACTTTTCCTGGCCGTCGCGCTGGGTGATGCGGTATTCCGTTTCGAAATTACGGCGTTCCTGAATGGCCATGCCTACGGCGCGGCGCACCATCGGTCGGTCGGCCGGAACGGTGAGACTCGCCATGTGGACTCGTCCCGAAGTGAATTCATCGGCCGCATAACCGGTAAGCTGGAGCATGCCCTCGGAGGCAAAAAGGGCGGTCAATTTTTCGTCGAAGAGGCAGCGGAAGGCGGCGCCCGGCAGCTGACTGATGAGATTGCTGAGCTGGCGGCGTTTTTCCTGGAGCTCCAGCTCGGCTTGCTTGCGCTCGGTGATGTCGGTGGCGATACCGCAGAGCGCATACGGCTGTCCCTCGGCGTTGAGCAGGGGAAATTTTTGGACGATACACGTGATGGTCTTCCCGTTCACCTCCGTCACCTCTTCGAATTCCATGGGGCGTCCGGCGGCGAGGACCTGCCGGTCGTTGGCGAGGTGAGTTTCCGCCTGGGCTGAAGGGAAGAGATCGCGGTCGGTGCGACCCTTGATGGCGGCGCACGGCCGGGCGCAAAGTTTTTCGAATTGCTGGTTGAGGAGCACATAGCCGCCAGCGAGATCCTTGACGAATATAAGCGCGGGACTGTGGTCGAGAATGGATTGAAACCGGGCCTCGTTTTCCCTTAATTGGGCGGTTCTCACCGCCACGGCCCGCTCCACCCGGTCGGTATGTTGCAGCAGGCTGTTGATGAACAGCGCCAGCAGCAGGGTGATAGCGATGCCCGCGCCGAGCATCAGCGCTGGTTGAGACGAGTTTTGCCGGCGGGCCCAGGCGGGATCCATGGTAATAATGAGAGCCCACTGGCGGCCGCCTATCTCGATGGTGTCGGAAAAGTCGTTTGGATTATCAAAGGACGGCAGCTCCACCCGGAGACCGTCGCGTAGCGGCTCCTGACCGGCCAGGTTGGCGTAGAGCAGGGTCGGGAGGGCGGTGCCGCTTTCATGGTCCAGATAAAAACTGCGCAAGCCTTCACTGCTGCTGAGATGATGCGCCTGCGAGAGCATGGTCTGGACGCGAAAAACGCTCTCCACAAATCCAACTACCGGGCTGTTTTCGACCGAGCCCTTGAAGACTGGAAGGATGAAGATTACGCCCGCTTCGCTGGTGGGGCCGGTCGACTGGACAAGACGGATTGCACGGCTGACCTGGAGTTTTCTTTCCCTGCGCGCGGCGGCCATTTCATGGGCGGTGGGAGCACTGGTCAGATCATAACCCAGTGCCGGTTCGTTCCCGATCAACGGCTCGATGTACGTGAGCACAAAATATTCCTCGGCCCGTGGTGCCACAGTCAGTTCGCCGGCCTCATTGCGGTGTTTAAAATTGAAAGGCCGGCCCAATTCGCTCGACGCCATTTTTTCCAAAGCGTCCCGTTCTTCATCCTTGACGATCTGGACCCATTCCAGGGCCTGCACGCCGGTGTGCCGTTCGAGGAGTTCGCGGGTTACATGAGAAAATTCGAGCCGGCTGACCTCGTTTTGCCCGACAAAGGCGCCGCGGAGGCTGTAAACCATCTCCTCGTAAAGCAGCAGTCGCTGATGGGCCAGGCTGGCCTGGGCTTGGGCTCGGCGGAGAAACTCCGCGTGGATTCGGCCCCGTTCGCTCACCCGAGCGTGGTGCCAGACTAGCAACGAGAGCAACGAGCCAAGAAGGACAATCAACCCCAACGTGCCACGCCGCGACGTAAAGGGAAAGACGAAGCGGGGCATGTTTTTACTCAATCATCTGCACTGTATGACGCCACCGCAATTTTCGGGAGGAGAGAACACCTGGGTAAAACACTAGGGACATTGAGCCCGCCAAGGTGGGTTCAACGGTGAGTGCGGCGGGCCGGCCCGGCCTTAAAGTTTGTAAGGCAGCGGGAAACGCGCGGTTAGCGCGACAACCTTTGCCTTGGTGGCGGCGATCACGGCGGCCTCGTCGGGTTTGCCCACGGCGGACAGAACGCCGTCGATGAGCTCGGCCACGATGGCCATCTCGGCTTCCTTGAAGCCTCGCGTGGTCATCGCCGGCGAACCGAGGCGGATGCCGGAAGCCTGGAACGGCGAGCGCGTCTCGAACGGCACGGTGTTTTTATTGCACGTGATGTTGGCCTTATCGAG
>JANYDX010000039.1 GCA_025363395.1 Verrucomicrobiota bacterium | reverse complement strand
CTCGATAGAGTGTCGCGCTCCTCTTTTGTTCAGAGTATTTTCAAAATACTTGCAGGGCGAAGCCCGACAGGCTGCTAGCAGGTATTTTTGTTTTCATAAGGCGGGGGATTATACACCCGCCTTCTCATTCCTACTGATTAGCGGTTATCCAAATGCGGAATTAACGATAAAAAGCTGTCAGCGTCCCGGCTGAGACGGCTTTCGCCGAGCTGCTGAGGGAAAGATCGATGGCAATGGCTGTCACGTTTCCGCGACTCATGGGAATATGGAATGGACGGGGACCGATAACTTTGCCACCGATCAGGGTGCGTCGGAACAACAACCCCCTGTTATGATGAAAGCACGACTATCCTTGGTTTCCTTTTTGGCTGCAGCATTTTTCTCCGCCAGCGCTTGGGCGGATTTTCACGACCACATCGGTCTCCAGCTTTGGAGTCTGCGCGCCACGACTCTATCGAAAGGGCTTCCGGCTTCGCTCGATCTCGTCAAAAGCTGGGGACTGACGGAAGTTGAGGGTGGAGGGGGTACGGCGGGGATGTCGGCCGAACAGATCCGGGCCGCACTGGACGCCCGGGGTTTGAAGGAGCCCAGCATGCATGCCGGGTATGAGGCACTGACCAAAGATGTGGCGGCGGTCATCCATGATGCTAAAATCCTCGGCGCCTCGTCGGTGATTTGTCCGTGGATTCCCCACACCGGGGCGTTTGATGCTGCGGTAGCGAAGAAAGCGATCGAGGATTTTAACACCTGGGGTGCTGCTTGCCGGACGGCAGGTCTTAAATTTGGCTACCATCCGCACGGTTACGAATTTGTCGCCACCACGACTGCGGGGGAAACCTTGTTGGATGACATGATCCGGGGTACCAAGCCCGACAATGTGACCTTTGAGATGGATGTGTTTTGGATTTACCATGGTGGCGGTGATGCGGTGAAACTCCTGCTCAAATACGAGGGCCGCTGGTCGGCCCTGCACGTGAAGGACATTCGCAAGGGCGCGACCGTCGGACAGCCCACCGGTCATGCTCCCGATACCGACAACGTGACGGTGGGGACCGGCCAGATTGACTGGAAAGCGGTCATCGGCACGGCACAGAAAGTGGGAGTGAAGTATTACTTCATTGAAGATGAGACGCCCGCTCCGCTCGAGTGCATCCCGGCTACGCTGGCCTATCTTCACACCCTGAAACCGTAACCGTAAAAGGGTAACCCGCCGTGCGTCGGGACGGCGGGTTGAGTTGTACCCGTTTGTCCCGGCCGCCTTTTTCCCCCATGCCTCTTATTTCCGCGATCGACGCTCAAGCCATGTACGATGTGATCGTGGTGGGCTCGGGCGCCGCTGGTGGCCAGACGGCTTACACGCTCACGATGGAAGGTGCCAAGGTGCTGATGCTTGAGGCCGGGCGTGACTACGATCCGGTCAAGGAGACACCGATGTTTCAGGACAATTCAGTTGCGCCCCTCCGTGGGATTGCGACGCCAGAGAAGCCGTTTGGCTTTCACGATGCCACGGTCGGTGGCGGCTGGACTGTGCCTGACGAGCCCTACACGCAGGCTTCGGAAGACCCGCAGCGGCAATTCGATTGGTGGCGCGCGCGCATGATGGGTGGTCGGACCAATCACTGGGGCCGCCACACCTTGCGCAACGGTCCCTACGATTTCAAACCGCGCAGCCGGGATGGGTTGGGGTTCGACTGGCCGTTGTCGTACGAGGACGTCGCGCCTTATTACGACAAGGCGGAGATGTTGATCGGCGTGTACGGTGAGAATGAGGGCTTGGAAAACACGCCTGACTCTTCCCCAGGAGTTTTGCAGCCGCCGCCGGCGCCGCGCGCGAATGAATTGCTGGCGAGAAAGTACGGGCAATCCGTGGGGGTTACGGTGATTCCCATTCATCGCGCGGTGTTGACTCAGCGCCAGGATCACGAGCGACTGCCGGCGAAGCTTCATCCGAATAACCCGAAGGCCCAACGCATTCTCGCCAAGTCCATGAGCGAGCGCGCCGCGTGTTTTTGGGCGACGCCCTGTGGCCGCGGCTGTTCCATTCGCGCCAACTATCAGTCCACCACGGTTCACCTGCCGCCTGCTCTCGCCACCGGTAATCTTGACATCGTGGCCAATGCCATGGTGCGCGAGGTCACGCTCAACGCGAAGGGTCTCGCCGACGGCGTCATTTATATCGACAAGACGACTGGCGAAGAACGCCGGGTCAAAGCCCGCGCGGTGGTGCTCGCGGCCGGGTCGTGCGAATCGGTGCGGGTGCTGTTGAATTCGAAATCCGCACAGTTCCCACAAGGTCTGGCCAACACCAGCGGACTGGTAGGCAAATATATCATGGACAGTGTCGGCGCCGGCTTGGGCGGACAGATTCCCTTGTTGGAAAATCTTCCCCCGCACAATGAGGATGGGGCCGGCGGCGCGCATGTCTATGCGCCGTGGACGCGCTACAAGGAACAGCTCGCGGGCAAACTGGGCTTCCCCCGCGGTTATCACATCGAACTCGGCGGCGGACGCACCATGCCGGGGATGGGAACGGGTGGCGGGCTCCAACGTTTTACCCGGGGGAGTTTCGGCAAGCAGTTCAAGGAGGACGCCCGCCGCTATTATGGCTCGTTCATGCATTTTGCCGGCCGCGGCGAGATGATCCCCAACGAGGATTCATTCTGCGTCCTTGATCCGGAAGTGAAGGATAAGTGGGGCATTCCCGTGCTGCGCTTTTCCTGGAAATGGTCCGAGCATGAAACCCGGCAGGCGGAGCACATGGTGAAAACCTTCGCCGATCTCATCTCTGCCATGGGCGGAAAAGTAGTGGGATCAGATCCGCGACTTTCCGGAGTCAGCGGATCCAAGGTCATTGAGAAGGGCGGCCGCATTATTCACGAAGCCGGTGGCGCGATCATGGGCCCGGACCCGGCAAAATCGGTGACCGATCATTGGTGCCGGACCTGGGACGTGAAAAATCTTTATCTCACCGATGGCGCGACCTTCGCCTCCAGTCCCGACAAGAATCCTACGATCACCATCATCGCTCTGGCCTGGCGGGCCAGCGAACACCTGCTGGCGGAGATGAACAAAGGAAGTTTTTGAGATGAGCCTCCACGATTATCCGCGGCCCGACCGTCGCACGGCCATCAAATGGATGCTGACCGCCGCGGCGAGTCTGGCTCTGCTTGATCGGAAGTCGCTGGGTGCGGCCATGCCTCCGGTGAAAGGATATGGCTTTGATGTGAATTTGAATCGGGACTACCAGCCCGGTGATTTTTGGGCTCTGACTTTCAATGATGCGCAGCGCCGCACCGCCGCGGCCCTCTGTGGCACGATCATCCCCGCCGATGATCAATCGCCCAGCGCTGCCAGTCTGCGGGTACACGATTTCATCGACGAATGGATCAGTGCGCCCTATCCCGACCAGCAGAAGGACCGGCCCCGCATCCTCGACGGACTGGCGTGGATTGAGGGTGAGTCCCAGCGACGTTTCGCGGGAAAATTCGCCGATTTGGAAGAAGCGCAGAGGGAGAAAATCTGTGCGGATATCTGTCATGCCCCCGACGCCCGAGCGGAGCTGACCCAGGCGGCGCATTTTTTTGAGCGCTTTCGGGATCTGACGGCCGGCGGTTTCTACACCACGCCCGCCGGCATGAAGGACCTCAAGTACATCGGCAACATGCCCCTCGCTGAATTTAAAGGTCCGCCGCTGGAAGTCCTAAAAAAAATCGGCTTGGCGTGAACGCTGATGGGGTGGTGCCGCTGACCTTTGCCCAGGGCAGGTCTTAAAACCCGGTTTGTCATTCGGGCAGCGCAGCGAGGAATCCGTGCGTTCGAAGGTATCGACGTACTTCTCGCGATGGATCCTTCGCTTCACTCCGAATGACATGATGTGTTGGTGGAGACCTTGTGGCGGCACTTCGCTGTCCAATGATTCGGATTAAGGACACTGATTTTTTCGATGATCGTTCCGAAAGCTTGACGGATGGATTGGTTGTGCCGTGTTTAAGGCTAATAAGACGCGATGCACGGAATTGATTTCATCAAGGATTTGGCGGTGGTGATGCTCGTGGCGGGGCTCGTCGGCTGGCTCTGTCATCGCGCGGGCCTTTCCGTGGTGGTCGGCTATCTGGTGGCGGGCATGGTGGTCGGACCCTATACGCCGCCGTTTTCACTGGTCTCGGATATTGGCCGCATCGAGACGCTCGCGCAGGTGGGACTGGTTTTCCTCATGTTTTCCATCGGCATGGGACTGAGTCTGCGCAAACTTCGCCGGCTGGGACTTTCACTGATGGTGGCAACTTTCACCGGGGCCATCATCATGTACAACCTGACGCGCGTGGTCGGCGGGGCGTTGGATTGGAATCCCATCGAGACGACCTTCCTGGCGGCCATGTTGATGGTTTCCAGTTCCGCGATCATCAGCAAGGTACTGCACGAGGCGGGTGCGACCCATGAGAAGTCCGGACAACTGGCCATGGGCGTGGCGGTGCTGGAGGACGTGGTGGCGATCGTGATGCTGACGATCCTGAATTCGCTGGTCCAGATCGGCGGGGCCAAGGCATCGATCGGTTCCACGCTGGGATTGCTCGGGGCGTTTATCGCGCTGGCGGGGATCGGCGGCATGCTGACCGTGCCGTGGTTGCTCAAGAAAATGAGCCTCAGTGCGGGCGAGGAGGTGCCGACGATCATCATCGCCGGTCTACTTTTCGTCCTGGCATTTCTCGCCGATCGCGCGGGGTTTTCCCTCGCGCTGGGCGCGTTTATGCTGGGCGCCATTGTCGCGGAGACGCCCCATCGCACGCAGGTGGGTCGGGCGTTTGAGGGCATGCGCGATGTTTTCAGCGCCGTGTTCTTTGTTTCCATCGGCATGCTGATCGATCTGAAAGCGGTGATGGACTCGTGGATGCTGATCGTGGGTATTGCGGCCTTTGTCCTCGTGGCGCGGCCGTTCGCCGTGACGATGGGTATGCTGGTGATTGGTGGCTCGACCAGGGAATCGCTGCGGGTCGGCTTGTCGGTCACCCCGCTCGGTGAGTTTTCCTTTATCATTGCGCAACTTGGAGTGGCGGCTGGCGCGGTCCCGCCGCGGTTTCAGGCGCTGGCGGTCGGGGTTTCGCTGATTACCACGCTGGTGGGGCCGTTGCTGACCCGTCGGTCGGAAAGTATCAGCGGATGGATCTCAGCCCGCCAGCCGGGCTGGCTCGCCGTCTGGGAGGAGTATTACCACCGCTGGCTGGAACGGATGCAGCAGCGTCAGCAAAAAAACGTGCTGTGGCAGTTGAGCAAAAAACGCGTCATCCAGATTGGCGTGGAAATTCTGTTCGTGACCGGCCTGTTGGTTTTTTCGGAGCAGATGTTTGCCCTGGTGCGCGATTACCTTCCGGTAGACCGCTCTTTTCCCCGTGGCGCGGAATTGATTTTCTGGACGGTGCTGGTGTTGGTGGCGCTGGGCCCCCTGGTTGCCATCTGGCGTAATTTTTCCGCGTTGTCCCTGCTCTACGCCCAGGTCAGCACCTCGGGCCACCCGCGGGGTGCGAAATTGGCGCCCTTTGTGGAGGCGGGTTTAAAGGGCGGGGCGGGGCTGCTTTTGCTGCTCTGGCTCGGAGCGATCCTCCCCATCAGCGGCATGGCGCGCTGGCTGCCTTTGGCTGCTGTAGGCGTGGTGCTGCTAGCTTTTGTCCTGTTACGGCGCCGCTTGATTTACTGGCACAGCGTGCTTGAGGTGGAGGTGTCGGAGATGCTCCGGGAAGAACATGTTTTTACCGGCACCACCGCCCCGTGGCTGGCGGCCCACAGCGACTGGAATGTCACGCTGACAGATTGTGTGCTGCCCGATCTGGCTGACTGCCGGGGGCGTACGCTTGGTGAACTGGCCTTGCGTTCGAAATTCGGTTGCACCGTGGCGGGTGTGGAGCGACAGGGGGTGATGGTGGGTAATCCTACACGCGAGATGATGCTTTATCCTCGCGACAAGGTTCTGCTGTTGGGCGATGCCCGGCAGGTGGCGGCGGGCAAGGCGTTCTTGCAACTGGCCTCCGGGGCGGCGGCAGCGTCAAATTTTGATGAAGTGCGGATGGAAGCTTTGGATCTGCCGGCGGGATGCGAACTGTTTGGTCGGACACTGGTGGAATTGGCATTGGGTGCCGCCTATGGCGTTCAGATCGCCGGCATCAATCGCAGCGGCCTGCGGATGCTCAATCCGGGAGGCACCGAGAAATTGCTCGCCGGCGATAGCGTGCTTTTGCTCGGGAGCCCCGATCAAATCGCGGCGTTCAAGGCCGGGCTGCAGGGCAAGGTGGAAGGCGCTTGAAGCTTCACCACTCCCTGCTCACGCGATTTCTTCGAATATAATCAGCCGTTCCTGTCATCGCTCGGCTGGTCTTGCGCGATGATGAAAGTGATCGCCGCCAACTTCAGAAGGTAATGGCGTAGCTGAGGGTGAGAACACCTCGGCCAAGCGCAGCCGAATTTGGGTTTCTGCTGGCTGTGCCTTGTTTCAAGAAATTGTTGGAGCCCTTGGCATAGGCCCAGCCCAGAGTAAATTTGGAGTTCTTGGTGACTTGGTACGGGAGTGCGACTCCGATCAGATAATAGTCGCCCCAGTTTTTGATGTCGGGAGTGGTTTCAGCCGCGTAGTTTTTCGACTTGAAGGTGCCGATGGTGCCGGTGAAGTCCAATTCTGTCCCCAGATCCGTGAGCGGAACGGCAAAGGCGGCAGTGAGTTCAGCCGTCGGCCCCTTGAGGACCATGTCGTAATACAGCTTCGGCGTGATTCTCAGCCCGACGAGGGTGAAGTTGAGGGCGATGTTCGGCTCGAACCTTTCCTTGTAAAAGCCCTTGTTCTTCTTCGCGTCCGGAAAGGTGTAAATTGTGAAGCCGGGCGCGAGCGCGACGTCTTTGCCCACTTCCATGGAGTAGAAACCGTAGAAATCAAATTCGGGGTCGGACTGCCCGGTCACTTTGTCTTTAAGCGGGAAACTAGCCCAGACACCGAGGCCCGTGGCGCCGGCATCGTATTCTGCCGATGGCTGAAATGAGCCACCGCCCAGCCGTGCGCCGCGGAACATATATTGCGAGGCCACGGCGCTGGTCAGAACCCAAGATCCGGCGGGCGCCTCGGCGGGAGCCGGCGTCTGTGCGGAAAGCGAAGTGCCCGAAATAAGCGCCGCGAGGAGGAAGGTCGTTTTGTTCATGGCGTGGAATTGATCAGAGCTGATAGGATAGGACGACCGAAGGCACAAAGGAAAGCGTAAGGCCGCGCTCACTGAAGGACGACGGCAGGATAAATTCCAGGCGGCGCTGAGGGGCCGGGGGGCATAAAAAAGCCCTGCGCGATGGTCGCGCAGGGCTTGAATGAGGGGGCTTGATGGACTTTAGATAGCGGCGTCCCCGCGCTCGTCAGTGCGGATGCGAAGCACGTCTTCGAGCGGCACGACGAAGATCTTTCCGTCGCCGATTTTGCCGGTTTTGGCGCCCTTCGAGATAGCCTCGACGACCTTGGTCACCTGCTCGTCAGAGACCGCGAGTTCGATTTTCACCTTGGGCAGGAAGTCCACGGTGTACTCGCTCCCGCGGTATATCTCAGTGTGGCCCTTCTGCCGGCCAAAACCTTTGACTTCGGTAACGGTCATGCCCTCGATGCCGACTTGGGAAAGGGCTTCCTTCACCTCGTCGAGTTTGAATGGCTTGATGATGGCGATGATTAATTTCATATGGGTTCGAATTGAGGATTAAGCGATGTAGCCTTCTTCGCCGTGTTCGGTGATATCGAGACCTTGTTGTTCGACCTCGGCGGTCGGACGGAGGCCGATGATGGCCTTCAGGATAAAGGCGATGATGACGGTCGCGACGACCGAGAGCACGAGGGTGAGGCCGATGGCCTTGAGCTGGGCCAGCCAGAGACCGCCATTGGTGACGAGCGCAGCGAGACCGTTCTTGGTGGCCGGTGCCCCGACGAGATTGGCATTCACCGAGGACGTGGCCAGAAACCCGGTGACCAGAGCGCCCAAGGTTCCGCCCACCGCGTGGACGCCGAAGGTGTCCAGGGCATCATCATACTTGAACATCGACTTGAGCTTGGTACAGGCGAGGAACGGTATTACGCCGGCCAGTACGCCAATGATCACCGAGCCGGTTGAATTCACGAAACCGCACGCTGGTGTGATGACAACCAGACCGGCGACGGCGCCCGAGCAAAACCCGAGGACTGAGGCATGACCACGGGTGATTTTTTCCAGCATGCCCCACGTGAAGGCGGCCACGGCCGTTGCGAGGGTCGTGGTCATAAATGCATTGGCGGCCACACCGTCGGCGGCCACCGCAGAACCGGCGTTAAAGCCGTACCAACCCACCCAGAGCATGCCGGTACCTACCATGCAAAGCACCATGCTATGGGGGGCCATTTTTTCCTTACCGAAACCCAGACGGGGTCCGAGGATCATGCAGAGGATGAGGGCGGACCAGCCGGAAGACATATGGACGACGGTACCACCGGCAAAATCGATTGCGGGGATCTTGGCCTCGCCATTCCACACGCCGTTCATGAAGCCGTTGGCACCCCAGACCATGTGAGCGAGAGGGAAATAGACCACGAACATCCAGACGGTCACGAAGATCAGGATGGCCGAAAACTTCATGCGTTCGGCGATGGCACCCACGATCAGCGCGGGAGTGATGATTGCGAACATCATTTGGTACATGGAAAATACGTTCTGGCTCACCCAGTAGGCGTAGTTGGTATTGGGCGCGGAAGTTACGTCCTTGAGGAAGAAATACTCTGAACCGCCAAAAAATGCGCTCCCATAACTGGTGCCGAAGACCAGGCTATAGCCAAAGGCCCACCAGAGAATTGTAACGAGTCCGGTGATGCCCAGACATTGAGCCAGAACCGAGAGCACATTTTTTTTGCGGACCAAGCCGCCGTAAAAAAGTGCCAGGCCGGGCAAGGTCATGAACAGCACGAGTGCAGCACTCGTCATCATCCACGCATTGTGGCCGGGACCAGCCACACCAGTCAGCGATTTGCCCGGATCACCGTTATTGATGTAGGCCTCAAGAGCCGCGATGCGCTCTTCAGACGTGGGAGCTGCCGGGGCTGCCGGGGCGGCGGCATCAGCGGCCCGGACAGCGCTAAAAGCACCAGCCAGAGCCAACCAGCAGGCCACTCCTAGCAGAAAGCGCAATGGCTTCATTATTTGTCTCATATTCAAGGGAGTTTATGTTCAGCGTTTAGGTTGAGTAACAGCGACACGGCCGTGCAAAAACACGGCCGTGTCGTGGAACCCAATTCAGCACGGTCCATGCCAATCGTTTTCGCTTCCACTGCACCGCGCGCGGCGGAGATCAGGGCACAAAAAAACCGCGCCTTTTCGGGCGCGGCTTGGGAAATTACCACTTACTTGGTGGGAGTCAGAGGCGGGGGTGGGGGTGGGATGATGATCGAACTATCCGTGAGCTTTTTGGAAACCATTTCAATCAAACGCTGAATCTCGAGCTCGGCATTGCGGCGGTCGATTTTGGTTTGTTCAACTTCCTTGGCCATGTCGAAGGTCTCACGATTCAGCTTTTCCTTATCCGTGCGGGCTTGGGAAATTTGCAATTCGAGATCGGATGCTTCCTTGGCCAGCTTGTCGGCTTCGGTGGTATACTTGTCGGCTTCAGTTCTGAGAGCTTTCAAAATGTCTTCATATTCCCGGACCTTTTTCTCTTCCTTCGCGCGATCAGCGGCGTCGCGTTCGTCCTGGCGTTTTTTGGCATCGGCCGTGGCGCGGGCTTCAATCTCGTCCTTGCGCTTCTGTTCGTCGGCTTTGCGCGCGTCAGCAATCGCCTTCTGGCTGACCGCCTTGGCGTCCATTTCCTTGACCGCGCCGTTATAAAGGACGCCAAAGAGAGCCAGGAGAATGATCGGAACGATAAAGTATGACTTGTTCATGTGGTTCGAA
>JANYDX010000028.1 GCA_025363395.1 Verrucomicrobiota bacterium | reverse complement strand
TGAAAGCCGGCCACTACAAGGTCGCCGAGGACTATATTCTTTACCGCGCCCATCGCGCCGCGGCCCGCCTGGCCGAGCCCGCACTCGACTCCAAGCCCGACACCGTTCCCCCGCAGCAGAATTCAATGGTCGTCGTCGCCCGGGCTGACGGTACCACCTTCCTGTGGGACGGCCTCGACCTCAAAAAGCGCATCGAGTTCGCCTCCATCGGCCTTGAGCTCTGTCTCACATCCGATCAGATCGAAGCCGAACTCCGCCGCGCCTTGTTCGACAACATCGCCCTCGGTGATCTTAACAACACGATCATCCTCAACGCCAAGACGCTGATTGAGAAGGATGCCGATTTCGCCAAGTTCGCCGGCCGCATTCAGCTGACCTACATCTACGAGGAAGTCCTCGGCTGGGATATCGTCCGCGACGGCATCAGCTCGCTTAAGAAATTTCATCAGCTGGCTTTTGCGAAATACATCGACCACGGCATCTCGATCAAGCGCCTCACCCTGCGCCTCAAGGAATACGATCTCACCAAGATCGCCGCCGCCATTGATCCCTCGGCCGACCTCGAGCTCGACTTCCTCGGCGTCCAAACGATGTACGACCGCTACCTCATTATCGACAAGACCGGCAAACGCTCGCGGCGGCTTGAGACCCCGCAATTCTTCTGGATGCGCGTCTCCATGGGTCTGTTCCTGGAGGAAAAGAAAAAGACCCGCGAAGACTGGGCCATCCGCCTCTACGAACTTTACAAGTCCCGCCGCTTCTGCAGCTCCACGCCGACTTTGTTCAACGCCGGTACGCTGCATTCCCAGCTCTCTTCGTGCTATCTCTACTACGTCGATGACTCCCTTGAGAGCATCATGTACCGCGGCATCGCCGAAAACGCCCAGCTCTCCAAGTGGGCCGGCGGCCTCGGCGGTTCGTGGACCTCGGTCCGCGGCACCGGCGCCCACATCGCCGGCACCAATGGCGAATCGCAGGGTGTCATTCCCTTCCTGAAGCTCCACAACGACCAGCTCGTCGCCGTCAACCAGGGCGGCAAGCGCAAGGGCTCCGGCTGCGCCTACCTCGAGTCCTGGCACAACGACATCTTTGAGTTTCTCGAGCTCCGCCGTAACACCGGTGATGACCGCCGTCGCACCCACGACATGAACACGGCGAATTGGATTCCCGACCTCTTCATGAAACGCATGGAAGCCCGCGGCACCTGGACGCTCTTCCGCGCCAACGAAACCCCCGACCTTCACCACCTTTACGGCAAGAAGTTTGAGGAGGCGTACGTCCGCTACGAGAAACTCGCGGAAGAAGGCAAAATCCAAGGCAACAAGATCGAGGCCCTCGAGCTCTGGAAAAAAATGCTCTCGATGCTTTTCGAAACCGGTCACCCGTGGATCACCTTCAAGGACCCATGCAACGTGCGCTCACCTCAGGATCACACCGGCGTCATCCACTCGTCCAATCTCTGCACGGAAATCACGCTCAACACGTCGAATGACGAGACCGCCGTCTGTAATCTCGGCTCGGTCATCCTCGATTCCCATCTCAAGCCCGATGGTTCCCTCGACCTCGAGAAACTGCGCGACACCATCCGCGTCGCCGTCCGCGCTCTCGATAATGTCATCGACATTAATTTCTATCCGACCGTCGCGGCCAAGACTGCCAACAGCCGCCATCGCCCGATCGGCCTCGGCGTCATGGGTCTCGCCAACGCGCTCTATATGAAGGGCGTCGCCTTTGCCTCTCCCGAAGCCGTCGAGTTCAACGACGAATTCATGGAGGCCATAGCCCATTTCGCTTACGAGGCTTCCTCGGATCTTGCCGCCGAGCGTGGTGCCTACTCGACCTACAAGGGTTCCAAGTGGGACCGCGGTCTTCTCCCGCAGGACACCGTCGATCTTCTCGAACAGGAACGCGGCGTAACGATCCAGGTTCCCCGCGGCGGCCGGCTCGATTGGACTCCCCTCCGCGCCAAAATCGCCAAGCAGGGCATGCGTAACTCGAACGTCCTCGCCATCGCCCCGACCGCGACGATCTCCAACATCACCAACACGTCGCCGTGCATCGAGCCCACGTACAAAAATCTCTACGTCAAATCCAACCTCTCCGGCGAATTCGTCGTTTTGAATCCTTACCTCGTGAAGGATCTCAAGGCCCGCGGTCTCTGGAACCAGGAAATGATCGACTCCCTCAAGTATTTCGACGGTGAGCTAAAGGACATCGACGCCATCCCCGTTGACTTGAAAGCCCGCTACCTGACCGCCTTTGACGTCGGTTTTAAGTGGGTGATCGATGCCGCCGCCCGCCGGCAGAAATGGATCGACCAGTCGCAGAGCGTCAACCTCTGGCTCAAATCCCCCGACTTGAAAGTGCTCAGCCACATGTACCGCTCCGCGTGGCACGCCGGACTCAAGACCACGTATTATCTCCGCACCCTCGGCGCCTCCGGCATCGAGAAGGCAACCGTGTCCACCAAGAAAGATGTACGCGGTGCCGCCGGAGAAACCAAGGAAGCCACCACCGCCCGCGACAATCGCGACGCCGCGGCCTCCCTCGGGAATTCAAATCCCCAGATTGCCACCGACATCACCACGACCCCGTTTGCCTTGATCGAAACCGCCGCCGCCACCCCTGCTGCCGTGAAGAAAACCTACAGTGCCGAGGAAAAAAAGGCCTGCTCGATTGAAGCCATGCGCAATGGCGAAGAGTGCGAAGCCTGTCAGTGATGCGCCCCAAGGCGGCCTGCCTCGCTGGGACGAAGCAGGCCGCGCGCGAGTGACGGACCCCATTTTTGTTACCCACCCACCCCAGACAGTCTAACCGTTTCCGACGGGCCGGTCCCCCCACTGGCAATCCGGATCTGAATTTAACTGCGATCATTTCGCGGTCCGCCTTGGCGTTGCCCCGCTCCGAGCCTGCAGGCGCGTTGCCAGCTGCTCATATTCACCGTCCAGCTCCCACCGGCGACCGCCTGCGATTCGCACCGCCTTTCTTTGTAAACCCATGATCACGCTCCTACTCGTTTGTTTTCTGCTTTACGGAGGGATTTCCCTCACGCTGCTGATTGTAGCCATTGGGCACGCCGAGGAAGGCTATGAGGACGATTCCGGCTTCCATCGGGAATCACTGCAATGGAAGGCCGACTCGGCTTCGCCCGAGGGTGGAATCACCCTTTGGGATCAGGTCGAAGGTGCCTCCTGCCAATTGGACCTGCGCCCTCCATTCCGACCAATTGGCAACAATGCCTTCACTCCGCACCCGCAATAGTCCGCCAATCCGCCCCCCGCAGCCGCTGGTGTAAATTACTTTGCCGGCGGCAATGCCTCGATTGAATAGACTCGGAAAACGGCGCTGAGCAGACCCGGATTGGCCCGATCCGATGAAATGATGCACTGCTCAATTCCCAGATAGGGAGCGCGTGACCCCAATTGTTCGTAGAAATGATACAATCCGTCCAAGTCCGCCCGACGAATGGTAATCTGGACATTATTAAGCGCGAACTGCTCGGATTGCTGGGTTTTCTGGGCGCCGATATCATACGTCAGGCCCGAAGCCATGCGGTTCAATTCCGCATAAGCCTGGGAAGCATCGAGCGTCTTTGACGGATCCAGCGTTTGCGCTGCCTTGGCCGCCCGCGTCTCGATTTCGCTCCGCCGCGAAAGCCAGAGTCGCTGGGTCTCGAGATCAGTCCTGAATTCAGTGAGTTCCCGTCGTAACATCCCGAACCGTCCCAGAGTCACGGGCGCCCACCAACCGAGTCCGATCAGGGCAAAACTCAGCAGGAGCATCCGCTCACGCAGAGTGCGGTTTTGAAAAAAAGCCTTCATGTGCCTCCTCCCGTCGCCTTTTGCCAGTCAGGTTTGAACGTGATCTCATAATGGACCACCGTCACTCCATCGCGGGTATTCTTTTCGAGCACCTCCACCCGTTCGATTCCCGCGAGCCGGCGGACGTCCGCTTCAAAACTTGTGGTGTCAGCGGGATTGGTCGCTTGCCCCCGGATATCCAGCTGCAGCCCCTTGGTGGTGACGCTCGTGTAAAGAATCGATTGGGGCCGCTTCGCATTCAGCTCTGCCAACATCTCGAAGGGCAGCAAACGCTGCGTGTATATTTCCTCCAGCCGCTTGGCCATGCTTTGCGCCTGTTCAATGCGCTTCACGACAGGCATCAGGGCGTTTAGCTCCGTGTTTTTCCCCGCTAGCCAGGCCCGCGTCCCGAGCAGTCCCAGCTCCAACACGGCGCATGCGGCCAGTCCCCAGAGGATCGCGGCGAAACCGCGCCAGAGGATCAAATCGCGGCGAAGCGTCTGCCGGCGTTCGCGCAACACCTCTTTGTCCCGGATGTCCGCCTGTCCCAAACTGGCCTCGTCAAAGCGCGCCTCCATCCCGGCCGAGCCGGGCCGCAGAATCAATTCTTGTTTTTCCCGCGTGATCTCAACCGTGGGGCGAAACACTTTCACCGGAGCCTCGGAGCCGAGCCCGGCCTTGCTGCGGGCTTCGGCGATCAACGTGTCCCGCCCACCCGCGTCTTCGGTTCGCACCAGTACGGCGGCCGGCAGTTCGCTCCGTCCATCCCAAGCGATCACTTCCAACCCTCCGTCCCCCTCCCGGACCGCGACCCCCGCAGGCGATGCCGATCCGGCTGCCAGCCACACGGCGAAAGAGGGCAGCACGGCGGCCGCTCCAGCCCAAAGGGCAATTTCATTGGGCGTAAAGTTTTTCCGGTACGCGGCAAAAACCAATGCCTCGGTCCGGGCCACATCAGTCCGGAACCCGTAATAAAGTTGAGCCGCCGGAAAAGGCGAAAAACCCTCGAGTGCAAGGGCGACCTGCGCGGCGGGATCGCCACCCGGGGCCAGTGGCACCCGGCGGACAAAAAACTTTTCGCCGGGAACAAACACGACGCCTCCTTCGCGGGTGGATGGAGTTACTACTATTGGGCTTGCCTGCGACATGTCATTAAGCGGGTCCGTCAGATTCCCGAAGTTCAAGGATGCGGAATGGATAGTCGATACTTTTGCGCGTAAGTGCGCGGGCGTCAACTGGAGTAGGCGGAGTCACGTTGGGATCGGTTTCTTCCGTGGCTGTCGGCTGGGCGGCAGCCTGCGAGGAAGTTGAGTTCCCGGGCTGGACCACGGCTTCAAGCAGGAAGACGCGCGCGCCCTGCTTCGCGATGACACGAACTCGCAGGCATTGCACGTCGGCACCGAGACCGGCTTGGGGAAGCCCGCTGTGCGCCGCGGATGCCTCGCCGATTGAGCGGTAGAATTTGGCGTCGTGAAGACCATCGGGAGGCGTGGAAACCTCCCGGGCCACCGCGCCCGCTTGCGTGGCGTCGAGGCCGAGCGCCATGAGCGCCAAAGAATTCGCGGAGTTGATGTTCACGTTGGTAAACTCGAATAGTGACGCCCCTGAGCGGAAGCGGTTCCCCAGCTCATTCCAACGGCCTTCCTTATCAAAAAAAAGCTCCCGAGCCACACTGACGGCTCGCAACTCCTCAAACGTGCGGAGCGCGCGACGGGGCGGCTCATAGGGCAGAGGGGAGTTTTCGTAGTTGCGCGGATCGGCGTCGGAGGACCCCGGAAGAAAGTCCTTTCTCGTCCAGGCCAGGAGCGCATCGGTCAACCGTTCCGCCTCGGAAACGCTCGCCCCGATGCTCTCCAGATAATGCTGCAACACCGCTTCGTTAACGGTTGCGAGGGGGAGCTTGCCCGTTTCATCTTCGTAAGAAACCTCGATGGTGAAACCGGAGGGCGGCTCATACGCGGCATAGTCGAGCGGCTTGTCCCAACCCTGCTGCGGCGCATGCAGGCCGCCGTCGCTGGCGGAGACATCGGCCAGCACTGCAAGGGTGACTTCCAATCCCGCGTAGGCCTGGTCCCGAAGCGTCGCGCGATTGGCGGCCTTCGTTTCAGCCAGCAATTCACCGCCAGCCCGGTCAATTAACCGCGTCAGCAGAAACGCCGTGAGCAGAATGACCCCCAACACGAAAAGGATAACCGAGCCACGACGCGAACCGCGTGGAAAGCTGGACAGAGAGTACACGCATGCGGACATCGTCAAAAAAGTGGCAGCGCCCCGTTGCGAGCCGGCAAGGTGAGCGTGCGATCCGCCGTGGCGCCCGCATGCGCAAAAGTGAGCTTGATGGTATCGGGCACGCGCCAGTGACCATCGGGAGATTTTTGCGGGGAGGTGTCACTGCGCCACGATCCGGTGTCTTCGTCGCGATAGAAATACTCCAGCCGCGTGACAAAGGGTGAGACCAGAACGGCACGCGGCGGTTCGGTCGCGTGATGGAGTTCAAGTTTCGACTGCCAGTAAAGCATCAGACCCCGGTTGGAATCAACGCCGAGCGAACACTGCACTTCGGGCAGAGGGGGACCGTTCCAGACGAGCAGTCGGTCACCGTCGGCCAGATCAAAGCCGAGCAGATTGCCGTTTCCGCTGCCGGTCCGCACCTCGCGGATCGTGAACGACTCGGCCGCCGCGCCGGCGCCAAGGGGCAGCGTGGCGCGGCGGAACATCGATTCCAAATGGCGGGTGACCGCATTGACGTGCTGTTCAAAAAGCCGCTTCTCACTGCCATGCCCCCAGATTTCACCCATCGAAAAAACAAAGGTGAACAAGGCCACGAGTAGCATCGCCATGATGGCAATCGCCAGCAGCAGCTCAACGAGAGTAAAGCCGCGCCGGGTCCGGGAAAAATTGGGCTGACGATGGTTCACTGCTAGCGTTGTTTGGCGAGCCGTTGCTGACTGACGGAACGCAGTTTGTCGCGCTCCACCGGGTCGGACCATTTGGGACGCAGCAGGAGAATTTTTTGTTCCCGCGCGCGGTTTTCATTGTTCAGGGAAACTTCTGGCTCGGCCCGCACGGTCACCGCGAAGAGATCCGCCACGGCCGTGCCTTCAATGGTAGCCGTCCAGCGCATCGTGCTGTTGTCGGAAAGTTGCAACCGGCCACCCGCCTCGACTTTTTGCCGGTCAGACTCGGACAGCACCACCGAGCGGACCAGTTTCCATTCTTCCTCACCCTGCTGGCGGCGGGCCACCGCTTGGTAACCGCCCAGAACATTCAGGTAGGCCGCGGCGAGTACGACCGAAGCGAGCGCAAAGATCGCGAGGCTGATCAAAACCTCGATCAGCGTAAACGCACGAAGGCGGGCGCGGCGTCGATTCATTTGGGAAGCCCCGCGAGGATCGGCGCGCAGGTCCACTGATCAATGGCCAGAATTGTGCGGTGCCCGGCGGCGTCGGTCAATTGGGCGCGGAAGGCATCACAGGCACCATCAGGATAAAATCGCACGAACTTGATCGCATCCGTCTCCGTCAGCTGGCCGCCAATCAGAACCGTACCCTGTGAGGTCACCGGAAGAAATTCCAGCAACGGTCCGGGAAACACCAGTGATTTTCCAGTTTCGGTCGCCGCTCCCGCGTTCCAGCCAAGGGTGTGTTTCTCCGTGTCGTATTGGAGTGTCACCGTTTGATTGCTTTCGAGCGCGAGCTGACGGGCGGCCGTCACGCCCTGCCAGAAAATATCATCCGGCCGCAGTTCCTTGGTCCGGAAAAGATCAGCCGCCCCGGTTACCAGGGCAAACGCCAACAAACCCAGCAACGCGACGACGAGCAGAATCTCCACCAAAGTGAATGCGTCGCGGCGTTGCACGCGGAACAAAAAGTTGTCTGCTGGTGGCGGATTGGCGGGAAACCGTCTCACCAATTGCCAATGTCGTCGGCGGTGCCGTCGGTCTTGTCGGGCCCCTTTGAGTAAATGTCGTAGCCGCCTTTATTATGCGTGCCGGGATACTTGTACTGGTAAGGTTCGCCCCAGGGATCGGGGGGAACCTTGCCGCCCGGAAATTCAGCGTAAGGACCGTGCCAGCGATCACTCCCGGCAGAGGGCGCGGCGAGCAGCATTGCCAGACCCTCGCCGGTGGCGGGATACTCGCCCACGTCCATTTTATAGCGCACCAAGGCCGTCCGGAACGAGTCCCGCACAAAAGTACGGGCGATCATTTCCTGACTCTGGCTGAAAATCTTGTCGGTATTGGTGAAAAGCAAACCGGCCAGGAGGCCGATGATGGCCACGACCACAAGGATCTCAACCAAAGTGAAGGCGCGAACGGAGTTACGTTTCATAAATTATTGTTTAGCGGGAATTGGTTGCGGACCCGGTGAATTTGATGGCTGAGGCACCGGACCGCCGGAAGTGGAAGGCGTCGGTTGCGGACCGCTTCCATAATTTGGCTGGGCTTGGGCACCATTGCCGGGAACGGTACCGGGAGGCTGACTGCGCAGAGCACGGCGGCGGCGGATTTCCTCCTGAATTTGCTGCATGCGCTGTTGATCAACCGAGGTCGGCGCACCCGGCACGGGTGCATTGCTGCCGGGCATCACCATCCCATTTGAGCCCGGCACGGCCACCGGCTGCTGTATCGCCTGCGCGACCGCCGGAGCCCGCTTGATGGCAAGTGTTATGATCTTGCCCTGATAATCCACGGCGATATTTTCCTTCGCCGCATCATAGCTTTTGACCGAGAAACCATCCACTGGGTCGTTCAATTCCACCCAAATGGACCTCCGGGTGGCTGTTTCATAAATGCTAAACACCTTGCCCTCGAGGACGGCTCGAAGCTCGAATGGTTCCCCATTGGCATTGCTATTGATCACGCCGGCCTTAGCCGAACCGAAAGGTGAATTGGTGAGCAACCCGGACATCTTCTCCGACGGGCCAGCGAGAGCAACCCGACTAAAGGTGAGGAGCAGCAGACCGGCGACGATGAGGGGGCGTAATTTCATAAACTACCGGAAAACCTTAACGAATACCGCACTTCGCGCAACTCTAAGCTCTCGGGCAATCCTTATCCCCTCCCGCGTCGAAATAATTCATGGCTCCGTTACCTTTTGGGCATCGATGCATCTTCGGCGCGACCATGAGGCACCACTCCGGAGGCATGGCCAATCTGATAATCACAAAACCCCAGCCCTTCCCGCAAGCGCAGGGCATTTGATTCGGCCTCCACGAGAAAGGGCCAGCCCCAACATCGCGAGGGCTGCATCAACTGGCTGCCCGACATGGATTCGAACCATGACTAGGTGAGTCAAAGTCACCTGTGCTACCATTACACCATCAGGCAAAGAGTGGGCGAAAGAAGCCCTCCGCCCCCCGCGGGTCAAGGTTGGAAATGACCGCTCACCAAAAGCGAAAGCTGTTCCCCAAATCTCCTCCCGCAGTTGGCTTGTGCGTCCCGCCTAAACGGCGTAACAGGTGAGTGATGCGGCTGCCCTCCCAAATTGCGCTGATTGCCCTGCTCCTCACCACCGGAGCTGATTTGCCCGCGACGGATCAATCTCCCCCAATCGCCGTCCTCTGGCGGCTGGAAGAACCGAGCCTGATCGCCGGTCACCCCTCCACTGTGCTGGGCGCGCCGCAAACGCGCACCGCGTCTGACGGCAAAGCCATACATTTCAATGGAGTGTCGGATGGGCTGTTGTTGCCGGTTAATCCGCTGGAAGGACTGGCCCAATTCACCATCGAAGTGCTCCTCAAGCCGGAAACAAGCGGACCGGCCGAGCAGCGTTTTTTGCATGTGCAGGACGAGCTGGGCAGCCGGGCCTTGATGGAAATCCGCCTGACTGACGAGGGTTGGGCGTTGGACACGTTTCTGTATTCCCTGAAAACCAAAAGCCAGTGCCCCCTGCTCGATCGGACGAAACTCCATGCGGCCGACCGCTGGACTTGGGTGGCCTTGGTCTATGCCGACGGACACATGGCCCACTACATCAACGGCGTGAAAGAAGTGGAGGGCGAAGTGGACTTTCCCCCAATGCTGGCGGGGACAATCTCACTGGGTGTCCGGCAAAACCAAGTCTACTGGTTCAAAGGCAGCCTGCGCGAGGTGCGCTTTCATCCCGTCGCCCTGGCCTCCGCCGCACTGCAAAGTGCACCTGCGAAATAGTCGTTGGCACCACTCCCGCGGATTCAAGGTGGGCGGGGTTCCCTCCATATCTGATTTCAGCGTTCGTTGTCACCTCACAATTTGACCCCGTTGTTGAGCCTCGTGATTTCTTCCTGCGCGTGTCCGGGATCAATCTCCACCGAGCCTCCTGCAACGGCCGCCTCCCGGGGCAGGTTCAAAATCACCTCGGCTATTTTTGGCCGCAGATCGATGGGAGCGGACAACACAGGAATTTTTCCGGTCGCGATCACGCGACCGTTGCGATCACGAAGCACAACCTCAGTGGGCGCCGACGGCACGGACCCGAGGCTGTGCACCGTCACGTGCACTTCCCGACCCTTTACTCTCACATCCTGGGGATCGATCCCGAGATCCGGCCGCAGCCAGTAAGGCGTGCCAGGGGTTTTGAGTTTGAAGGAGAAAACTGTGGTCGCGCGCGGCGCGACGGTCAGCTCAACCGGGCGCGTGCGCTCAAATACGGCCGCCCGCGTCTCAATCGCTTGGTCCGCGCTATCGTCATCGTCGGTATCGATCCCTTGCGTGATTTCCCA
>JANYDX010000015.1 GCA_025363395.1 Verrucomicrobiota bacterium | reverse complement strand
CGTGGTGATCATCGGACTGCTGGCTGCGATGTCGCTGCCCGCCTATCGTCGTATCACCCTCCGGTCAAAAACGGCCGCGGTTGTCAGCGATCTGCGCTCTTTCTCGACTGCATTTATCACTTACAGCCTACAGAATGGGCAGTGGCCGGCCGACGCCATGCCCCAACAAATCCCGCCGGTGATGATCGCGGCGCTGTCCAATGGATTTGGTCAGAGGTCCCCGATTGGCGGGGTCTATAAATGGAACTGCAATGCATCTGCGGATGCCGATGGCGTTTCCGCCAAGGCCGCCATCATTATCGAAACTTCGGGCGGGGAGACGGTCAATGACGACGCTGACTTGTGGGAAATGATCGACCGGGAGATGGACGATGGCGACCTCAACACGGGTAATATTCAAAGAGGCAATACCAACTCGCTGGTGTACATCATCGAAAAATGACGCCTCCCTATCGAGTCTCCCTGGTCAATCTCACGGCCGATGCGAAGGCAGTGGCTCCGACTGCGGACAAAGTGGAACTGGGT
The DNA here is from genome assembly GCA_025363395.1 of Verrucomicrobiota bacterium. Lineage (GTDB taxonomy): Bacteria > Verrucomicrobiota > Verrucomicrobiia > Opitutales > Opitutaceae > Lacunisphaera. Next base: position 2,828 of record JANYDX010000015.1, on the reverse strand, counting down.
CTGCTTACCGCTGATCAAATCTACCAGCTGGCCGGAAATCTTTTGAAGGTCGATGCCTCGGCCAATCCCACCGTCGAACCAGGCATCATTGTTCAGCGCGGAGAAAAGGGCTGGAGAATAGCCGCCCATGCGGGCCGCTTGCGCATGTACAAGAGCACTTCGCTGTTCGACGAATATTGGACCGTTGAAACCTCCAAAGGGTTGGCCCAATTGCAGCCCTTCACCGCGCAGGCCACCTCGAATACCAGTAGATCGACGAAGAGCCGTCCGGCCCAACCGCCCCGGCGGCTTCAAGCCGTGCGCAGCATCGCCGAAGTCGCGGGTCTTTTCGCCCTGGGTGTCCTGCTGATTGTGATCGGTTTTTGGTATGGCCTGCCCCATCGCAAACTGAGCGATTTGCCGTCAGACGTGGTCGTGGTCACTGCTGACAGCGAAAGGTCTTCCGTCTTTACCGCCGTGGCGGGCAGCTATGTCACCGGCAAGGCGAAATATGGCGACAGCTTCGTCACCATCACCCCGGAAGGACGCGTCTCCCTGGGCACCATTGGCAAGGATGGCAAACCCACCGCGCCCTTCCGAATCGACGAACAGGCCAAGGCTGCGCGCAAGGGAAACCAAGCGGTCATCGTCACCTCTTTCGGCACGATCGCCGAGTTGCCGCCCGATGCGGTGAATGTCGGCAACGGCCACTGGCGCAAGCTGACGACCAATTGAGCGCGATCACTCGCGTTCAGGTCAGCTGCTTGTAGAAAATGGCGTTGGGCACGAGTCGTCCGTCCGGATCGGCCGCGTAATCCGGGATGCTGCCTGCCCAAACATAGCCCAGGCGTTCGTAGAATTTCACCGCGCCTCCCTCGCCCGCGCTCGTATCGAGAAAAATCAACCGCCGGCTCCGTTGCCGGGCTTCCGCCTCCAACTGTTTCATCAAAGCCGCTCCCGTTCCCCTGCCACGATGCGCGGCCAGCACCATCACCTTCTGCACTTCCGCCCGATGGCGGCCGTTGGCGCGCGACTCCAAGGCCAGCTGCCCGCTGCCGGCAACGACGCCATCCGCACCTCGCGCCGCGAGTAGAATTTTATGGCCCGAGGCCAGATCGACGCCCACCTTGCGCCAGTAGTCCGCAAGTTCGGTGTCAGTCAGCGGCAGGGTGAAACCAAGGGAGGCGCCATGTTCCACCGCATCGCGCAACAGGCGGGAAAATTCGCCAAGACCCATCGCCAGTTCTTCCGCGGAAATCAGTTCGATGTGCATAAGGGAATGGGCGGATTGACAGCCAACCTGCGTTTCATAGCAGCTGCAGCTTCCACTCCAAGGGCTGGCCGGGCTTCACGGTCAACCACGCAAAACTTGTCCGGGCTCCGCGGTTGGGCCGCGTAATGCAGCCCGGGTTCAGCCAGCGCACACCTTGCTCGTCGGTCTCATCACGCGGCACATGAGTATGGCCGTGCAGTACGACATCCACTCCCGGTGGCAGCCGGCTCGGTGGAATATGGATCAGGAGAAAATTGATGCCGGCCCGATCCAGCCGCAGCTGCTGCGGCCAAAGATCGTGGGTTTCGTTGTTACCCAACACCACCCGCACCGGTTTGCCGAGTGCCTCAAAAGCCGCGAGCGTGACCGGTTCACACACATCGCCGAGGTGCCAGATTTCATCTGCTCCTTGTAAGCGCCGGGGTAAATCAGGCGGATACTTGTCGTGGGTGTCGGAAATGACGGCAATGCGCATGCTTCATCCCGGGTTTACCGAGCGGCGACGGCCACGCCGGCTCCGATCATGATCGTTCCCGCCGTCCGGTTCATCAGTTTCATCCCCCGGTGACTGCCAAAAAAGTTGCGGGTGCGTGAAGCGGCCAGAGCGTAAAGGGTCGGAATTCCACCCACGATCAAGACCACAATCAAGCCCATCACCAGCGCATCTCCCGTGGAGAGCCGATCGAGATTAATGACAGTTGGAAGCAAGCCGGCATAGAAAGCGATGGCCTTGGGATTCCCCAAAGTCACCGTCATTCCTGCACCCAAACTGCGCTTAAAGCCGCGCTTGGAAGAGGAGGGCGCTTCCACCGCAACTTCGGCCCGGACCCGCCATAGCTTGAGCCCCACCCAGACGAGATAAATCCCACCGACAAGTTTCACGATCAGGAAAAAAGCGCCCATGGAATGCGCCAATGCCGCCACGCCCATGACCGCGAGGGAAAAATAAATCAAATCGCCCACGATCATGCCACAGATCATCGCCACCGCCTCACGCAATCCGCGGCCAAGCGCACACGACACCACCGCAAGAATACCGGGTCCGGGAGTGGCCACCGTGACAAGCAGGGCCACGGCGAAAAGGGCAAGAACGTGCACTTGCATCCCTCCACTGTGGCCGCCCCCTTTCCCACCGCAATCCCGGAGACGAATCCTACGGCTACTTGGCCGCCGTCGCGCCTACCAGCGGCACATAGGGCGACTCGCGCAGATCCGCCGACTTCCAGCCCGCCAGCAATTGCCACCAGACCCGAGCGCTGGCGGCCACGACAATCAACACCAGCACGAGAAACGCACCCGTCACGCCGGCATCAATGGTGTTGTTTAAAATCTGCGCCTTCCACCCCGCCAGTTCCGCCGCTGAACCTCCCGCCGCGACTTTCGTCTTCAATCCACGGGCAATCGCCAGAAATCCGACCGGAGCCGCTCCAAAAATTTTCAGGAGCCCGGCCGTCATCGTCACCGCCAGCAGCCAGGCCAGCGGTGCGAGCGTCACCCATGCGTATCGTTTCCGCCCCATCTTAATGAGGACCGTCGTGCCCAGACTGAACGCGATGACAGCGAGCAGCTGGTTGGC
>JANYDX010000481.1 GCA_025363395.1 Verrucomicrobiota bacterium | reverse complement strand
GCGCACCCAGCTCGGGCCGCGCGTCACGCTCGATGACGAACGCTGCATCCTCTGCTCGCGCTGCGTCCGCTTTAGCAAGGAGATCGCGAAGGACGACGTGCTCGGCTTTGTTGATCGCGGCAGCTACAGCACGCTCACCTGCTATCCGGGCAAGAAGCTCGAGAATAATTACTCGCTCAACACCGTGGACATCTGCCCGGTCGGCGCGCTCACGAGCACGGATTTCCGCTTCAAGATGCGCGTGTGGTTTCTCAAACAGACACCCAGCATCGACACCGAATCCTCTGTCGGGGCGAACACCGAGGTCTGGAGCCGCGAAGGCGTCATCTACCGCATCACGCCGCGCCGCAATGACGAGGTGAACGACACTTGGATGGCCGATTCCGGCCGCGCCCTTTTCAAGCAGGTGAAGGCCGACGACCGCCTTCTGGAACCAGCAATCAACGGCGAGACCACGACGCCCGCGATGGCGCTGAACGCCGCCGGCGATCTGCTGCAGGCGCTCAATGGCCTGCTCAAGTCCGGCTCGCTGGCCATCATCGGTTCCGGGCGCAGCTCGGTGGAGGAGCAATTTCTCACGGCCAAACTTGCCGCAGCCCTGAAGACGTCTGTGCAGCTCGTCAGCCGGGTGGGGCAGGGCGACAAGATTCTCATTTCCGCCGACCGCAATCCGAACGTCCGCGGCGCGCTCGTCACCGGTCTCATTTCCGCCCTGCCGGTACAGCAGCTCACCTCGCTTGCCGCCGATATCGATGCGGGCCGCGTCGCGACGATTCTCTCGCTGGGCGAAGACCTGTCGACTGCCGGTTTGACGGCGGAACAGCTCGCCAAGGTTTCCATTATTTATCTCGGCACGCACCGGAACGCGACGAGTGAAGCGGCGAAGGTGGTCATTCCCACGCTGACGGTATTTGAAAAGAGCGGGACGTTTGTGAACCAGCAATTCCGCATCCAGAAATTTGCCAAAGCGGTGCCCGGTCCAACGGACGTGAGCGACGATCTGGTGACCTTGAGCCACCTGCTTGAGGCCGCGGGCGGTGCGCCTCTTTCATCTGATCTTGGCGCACTCTGGTCCACGATTTCCGCTGAAGTGAAGCCGCTCGCCACTGTCACCTACGCCAATCTCCCCTCCACCGGGCTGTTGCTCGACAGCACTCCGTGGGCCGCGCTGCCTTTCGCCGAGGGCGAGACCCTGCGCTTCAAACCCGCCGCTGCGTCAGCGGTCGCCAAACCATGAGCGCGATCGTCCAGTTTTGGTCCAATCTTAATCCGGTCCTCCAGATGCTCATCAAGGGCCTCGCGGTGATTGGGGTGATCTTCCCGCTGGCCGGTGCCTCTTCGCTCGCCGAGCGCAAGGTCTCGGCGTGGATTCAGGGCCGACCGGGTCCGAATCGCGCGATTCCATTCTGGTTTGCATGGATCCCGATCATCGGTCCGTTCCTGCAGCGCCTCGGCGTGTTTCACTTGATGGCCGATGGAGCCAAGATGCTCTTCAAGGAAGACCCGCTGCCGGGTCACGTGAACAAATTCTACTTCCTGCTGGCGCCGGTGCTCGCCGTGGTGCCGGCGTTCACGACCATCGCAGTGGTGCCATTCGGGGTTTACCTGAATGATGCGAACCAACTCGTGCCGTTGATCCTGGCCAACGTTGACATCGGCATCCTGGCGATTTTCGCGATCGGATCGCTGAGCGTGTATTCCCTCATCATCGCCGGCTGGGCCTCCAATTCCAAATATCCCTTCCTCGGCGGCGTGCGCGCCTCGGCCCAGCTCATTTCCTACGAGCTCTCGATGACGCTCGCCGTCATCCCGGTATTTCTCTGGATCAACGCACCGGGTGGCGAAGGCACGTTAAGTCTCTTCAAGGTCGTGCAGGCCCAGTCGGGTCATGGGTTCTCCTGGTCGAGCGCGTGGTTCATCCTGACGATGCCGCTGTCGGCCATCATTTTCCTGATTGCGCTGTTCGCCGAGACCAATCGCCAGCCGTTCGACATGCCCGAGTCGGAAGCGGATCTCGTCGGCGGATTTCATACGGAATACGGCGCGTTCAAGTGGTCGCTCTTCTTCGTGGCGGAATATTCGCACATGATGGTCGGTTCCGGAGTGTTCACGCTGCTGTTCCTCGGTGGTTGGAATCCATTCCCGGGCTACCCGCTGGAATCGCTGGTCGGCCATCTCGCCCACCTCAGTCCGCTGGCCTTGCATCCGATTTTCATCGGCCTGTTGTCCATCGGCATCTTCCTCGGCAAGGTGCTGTTTTTCGTCTTCGTGTTCATGTGGGTACGCTGGACGCTGCCGCGCTTCCGTTATGACCAGGTGATGAAGCTCGGCTGGCAGAAACTGCTGCCGCTCGCCATCGGCAACCTCATATTCTACGCGTTGATTATCGCTTGGATCGAAACCAAATAACGAACTCCGAATGACGAATTACTATTCCAGTTCAGTGCTCGTCCCTTATCGAAGGAATCGCATTCTCGCCGATTCGTCATTCGTCCTTCGTCATTCTTAATTTCTGCCGCCATGTCCTACGTCGTCGAACGCAAAACCCTTACGCTCTCGGAGCGATTTTACCTGCCGCAGATTTTTGCGGGCATGCGCGTGACGCTGAAGCACCTGTTCGCGCCGAATGTGACCATGGAATACCCCGAGCAGCGCCCGGCGATTCCGACCGGCTATCGCGGCGTGCCCACCTTGGTGATGGATCCCAATGGCCGGGAAAAATGTGTTTCCTGCCAGCTTTGCGAATTTGTCTGCCCGCCCAAGGCCATCCGCATCACGCCCGGTGAGATTCCGGCGGACGAGCCGGATCGCGCGCATGTGGAGAAAGGCCCGAAGGCTTTTGAAATCGACATGCTTCGCTGCATCTATTGCGGCCTCTGCCAGGAAGTCTGTCCGGAGGAGGCGATCTTTTTGCAAAATCAGTATTCGATGACCGGCTACACCCGCGCCGAGATGGTCAACGACAAGGCCCGCCTGTACGAACTCGGCGGCACGCTGCCCGACCAGCATTTCAAATGGGACAAGAAGAAGGCTGCGGCCGAACACGGCAACGCGCACTGATGAAACACGGAGGCAACCCAAGTAGTGAGCATCGAGTAGCAAGTAACGAGCATCGCGTCTCGTTGCTTTTTTCTACTCACAACTCGCTGCCCGCTACCCGCTACTAATCCGATGTCTAACTTCCTTTTCTACATCTTCACCTTTCTCACCCTGGGCGGCGCGTTGCTCGTCGTGGTGAACAAGAATGCGGTCAATGCGGCGATGTTCCTGTTGCTTTCGCTCGTCGGCGTCGCCGGACTGTTTGTGCTGCTCGATGCCGCGCTGATGGCCTTTGTGCTGTTGCTGGTCTACGCCGGCGCGGTGGTCGCGCTGTTTCTGTTTATCATCATGCTGCTCGATACCACGCCGGGCGCGCTAAAGCCGTTCAAGCCGGCCACCATTGCTGCCTCCACCCTCGGCGGTGCGCTGCTGCTGCTCGGGGTTTGCTCGCTCATGCGACGCGGTCAGCTGCCGTCATCGGCCGCGACCGGCCTGGCGCCGACCTTGAAAAACTACGCCGAACAACTCTTCAC
>JANYDX010000440.1 GCA_025363395.1 Verrucomicrobiota bacterium | reverse complement strand
CCTTCGCTCGGCCTCATGGACTTCCTTATCGTCCATGGTCCATTCAGAATTCTTCTCTGCGAGATTACCGGTGCATCAATACCGTGATCCAAAATGCCGCTGTTACATTAAGCATGCTCTGGTGTGATCCAGGATATACAGCGGCAAATTTAGCAAGCGCGAGCTTGTCCGGACCTTAACGGTCCATCGCGACGGGAACTGCCGGCTTGAGATACCTGCCCAGAAAGGCTTCGATACGAGAGTAAAGCTCCACCTGATTGTTCAAGTGCTTCATGCCATGCCCTTCCTCGCTAACGAGGAACGTTTCATAGGGCACATGGTTCTTTTTCAGCGCCGAGATCAGCCGCTTCGATTGCGTAATCTCAACATTCTGGTCATCTTTCCCTCCGGCCACAAAAACCGGGACACGAATCTGTTCAACATGGTGCAGCGGAGAAATCGCTTCGAACTTTTCCTGCTGTTTCTTGGGTTCGCCGAGTTTGCGTTTAAGCCACTCCGAGGCGGATCCGTCCGAGCGATAATCGTTCTTCTCGCGGATTAGCTCCGCCCAGTCAAACACGCCCGCGTTGGTGATCGCACAACGATAAAGGGAAGGTTCATTCACCACTCCGCTGACGGCCAAATAACCGCCGAAGGAACCACCCATAATCGCGATCCGGGTGCCGTCGATCCAGCCCGTGGCGATCGCCGCTCGCGTGGCGTCGGTGACGTCATTCTGCATCTTGCGAAAATCAAATTGGTCCTCCTCGGCAAACATCCAGCCATAGCCGGTGGAACCTCGATAATTTGGTTTAAGCACCGCGTAGCCGCGACTGGCCAGAAATTGGGCTTCGCCGTCAAATCCCCAGTTATCCCGCACCCACGGTCCACCGTGCGGCAACACCACCAGCGGCGGGGGATTTTGCTTTGAAGCCCCGGCTGGAAGCGTCAGGTAGGCGTCGAGCTGATGCCCGTCCCGAGTTGTGAACTTGATGATGTTTTCGGGCTGCATCCTGGCGGGATCAATCCAGGGTGCAGAATTCCTGAACAAGCCCGCCGACTTTTTTTCCAAATCGACCCAGTGATAGGCGACCGGCTGCCGGTCGGAGAATGTCGCGACGAGAAATAATTTCTGCGCTTCGTCGCTGCAAAGAATCCGGACGACCAGGCCCGGAAACCGGCTATCCAATAAATTTTGAAACCGGCGGTATTGATCATTGAGCCAAATAAACCGCGGGCCGTTGCGCGCAAAAGTCGCACCGAGAATTTCGTGGGTCGTGGGATGGCGGTACAACCAGCCGTTGAAATCGTATTCTTGATCCTGCAACAAGACGTCGCCGAGTTTCCCGGTCACCGCATCCATCAACTGAAGCGCGCGAGGTTTTCCCTCCTGGCGCGGTCCCACGACCACGAGTTGGCCCGCCGGCCCGCCGCAACCGAGAATGTCGATCTGATCGAGATCAACTGGACAGTTGTTCCAGATTCCGTGCGTGAACCTCTGCAATGCCAGCGTACCACCGCTGGAAGTAACCCCAAAGGCGAGCTGCCCTTCCTGATCCACCAGGTACCGCACGACCACACCCGGGCCGGGAGGTGGAAAAGAATGTGCGATATGCTTGTTATTGGTTTCACGGGCATCAGCTGCATTGCTGGCGGAGGCACCCGCCATAAACAAATCGACCATTCCTCCCGCGTTAAGTTCGGAATTTGCCTCGCACACCCCCAGATCGCGGCGAAGACCACCATCCAGGCTGTCGTATCGGTTCCACACGACCGGGCGCAGCGGGTTGACTTTCGGAATGCCAATCAGCGTGGAACCGTAGTATTGAAACAACGGGTATGCCCTCGCGATCTGGCCGACATCGGCCGCGTAGAGGCCCACTCCATACATTTTTTTCGCGAAAAGTTCGAAGACCAGTTTTCGATCGTTGAGCCAGTGGACGTTGTAAATATCCTGGTTGGCCAACCCATTTACAACCTCGGCGGCCTTCGTTTTCAAATCGTATACCAACAAGTCATGCTGGTCCTCGCCCATGGTCACAATCGCGGCAATATGAGTGCCCGCGGAATTCAGTTTCGGTTCCTGTAGCAGCAAGGGACGAAAAAAATCCATCACCGGGATCGGGTCCGGAGCCGGCACGGGCGTCATGCGTTTCAGATCCAGCTTTTCACCGCCGGCCAGCCCATGACTCGTCACTATGAAAAAAAGCGTACCAGCAGTACGCACCAAGATTCTGGGGAAAAACATAGGGGTAGTCCGACGGTCTCCTGAGAACGGGCCTGTTGCAAAAACAAAGGCGCAAGCAATCCGTAAGTCGATGCCTATTCTGGAGTCGCTTCGCTCAAGGCTGACTGCGTTCGAAATCTGAAACGCGCAAATAGAATGCGCGGGCCTTCGGGCAGCTGGAATGAAATCATTTCCGGCATTGGTTCAAAGCGACTCTGTCATTGTAGTCGATCTCCAAGGGCATGGTTTCACGGCCGACTTCCCGGATCGTCCGATTACGATCATGCAATACGCCAAAGACGTGATTGGCTTGGTGAATTTCCCTGGGATTTCAAAGACCGATTTCTTTGGCGAAAGTTACGGAGGCGCCGCTGGGAGGATTTGCAGTTTAGCTTCGGCCTCGGCGCGGGTGGGGCAATTTTTGCGGGTGCGTTTGCCGTCCAACCAGCCGGCAGGGCGGAAAACGATCTCCATCGCTGGAAGAACCAGTATGGCGGGATGGAGTTGAACGAACTGCAACAACTGCGGGGGCTGCGCGATGAGAACGCACGGCTGAAGCGACTGGTCGCCGATCAGGCGCTGCATATC
>JANYDX010000398.1 GCA_025363395.1 Verrucomicrobiota bacterium | reverse complement strand
GCGGACCAGTCCGAATGCGGCGCCGGTGTACGATGTGATTTCAGGCGGGAGAAGAACCAAAACCGGCCAGAGTGGCCACCGGGTCCCGCAGTCTCTGCGAACCGCACCGCGAGCGCATCGAAGCCGCGCTCGCCCAAGGTTTGAGCGCCAAGCGCATTCATCAGGATCTGGTCGTCGATCATGATTTCGCCGGACGCTACAACACCGTAAAGCGGTTTGCTAATGCGTTGAGCGATGCGGCGCCCTTGCCGTTCCGGCGCATCGAGACGGCACCGGGAGAAGAGATGCAGGTGGACTTCGGCCAAGGCGCCCCAGTGATCGACGCGGCGGGTAAACGCCGCCGTCCGCACTTGTTTCGGGCCACGCTGAGCTTCTCGCGCAAGGGTTACAGCGAGGTCGTCTCACGGCAGGATACGGAGACTTTCCTGCGTTGTCTGGAAAACGCCTTCCGGCGATTTGGCGGCGTGGCCAAGAGCGTGGTCCCCGACAACCTCAAGGCGGCGGTGCTGCAAGCCGACTGGTTTGATCCGGAGATCAATCCGAAGCTCATGAGTTTTGCCCCCCACTACGGCACCGTCATATTGCCCACGAAGCCACGCACACCACAGCACAAGGGCAAGGTCGAGGCGGGCGTAAAGTACGTCCAGAACAACGCGCTCAAAGGCCGGACTTTTGGCAGTCTGGCTGAGCAAAACCAATACCTCGACCAATAGGAATCGCGAATCGCGGACACGCGGATTCACGGCACCGTACGCCAGCAGGTCGAAGCGCTGTTTGAGAAACAGGAGAGACCTGCGTTGCAGCCTCTGCCCGCCGGGATCTTCCCGAGCTTCCACGAGGCCAAACGTAGCGTCCACCGGGACGGCTACGTGGAGTACAAAAAGCCTATTACTCCGTGCCCCCGGAGCATGTCGGACGAGAGGTTTGGGTGCGCGGCGATTCAAAATTGCTCCACATTTATACGCTGCTGCTGCGTCAGATCGCCGTCCACACGTTGGTCGATGCCGGGCGATTCGCCACCGATCAAGCCCATGTGCATCCGCACAAACGCAACGCCATCGAGCGCGGCGCCGGTTATCTTTTGGAGCGCTGCAAACTTATCGGTCCGCACAGCGGCGCATGGGCGGAGGCGATGTACGGCAATCGTGGCCCCACCGGCATGCGCACGCTTCAGGGCCTGCTCCATTTGGCCCGCAGGATCCGGTCGGACAACTTGAACAAGCCAGCGAGAAGGCAGTGCGACACGCGTGCTGGCGATTGCGGGACCTGCGCCGACTGATCGAGCAGGGCGACAAGGTAGTGCAGATCGATTTTCTTCAGGAACACGAACTGATCCGGGACCTGAGCGCTTACCGCATCGACGGATTTACCCATTTACCATGAGCCAACTCACCACGACCTTAAAACAACTCAAACTCTCCGGCATGGGACACACGCTGGAACTCAGACTGCAGGAGGCGGGAGCCAACCGGCTCAGTCATCTGGAGTTCCTGCAACTCATCCTTCAAGATGAGATCAATCTGCGCGACCAGAAGCGCATCGAGCTGCGCACCCGCTCGGCGGAGTTCACGAAACTCAAATCGCTGGAAGACTTTGATTGGCGCTTCAACAACACCGTCTCACGGAAAGACATCTATGAACTGGCGGCCTGCCACTTCATCCGCAAAGGCACGGACGTGCTTTTTGTCGGACCTCCGGGCGTCGGCAAAACGCACCTCGCTCAGGCCATCGGCTACGAAGCGATCAAGCAGGGCTTCGTGGTGCGCTCCCGCTCCATCTTTGATGTCGTGGCCGATTTCCTCGCCGAGGAAGCATTGCAACAGCGGGACAAAACCCTGCGGCATTACCTAAAACCTGATCTGCTCATCATCGACGACATGGGGCTCAAACAACTGCCCAAACATGCGGGGGAATATCTCTTCGAGATCATCATGCGCCGTTACGAAAACAAATCCACGATCATGACGAGTAACCGTCCGACCGAGGACTGGGGCAAGTTACT
>JANYDX010000397.1 GCA_025363395.1 Verrucomicrobiota bacterium | reverse complement strand
GTGTCTGAAGGCGCATACTTCGTCGACGAACAGCGGGCGGGCCCCTATAAAATTTGGCATCACGAGCATCACTTCACCCCTGACCAAGGCGGAGTGGAAATGACTGATCGCGTGACCTATGCCCTGCCCCTGGCGCCGTTGGGCGAAGTGGTCCATTTCCTGTGGGTAAAACCAATGCTCGAACGAATTTTCGAATTTCGGCGCGCTAAAATCGCCGCGCATTTCGCTTCCGCCTGAGTGCGTTGTCACTTTCCCTTCTTTGCCGTTGCCGAGCTTACACCACCTGCCCCAGAGTTAAATTCTTTCGAACCAACCCAACTATTTTTCAATATGTCCAACAAAGGAGTCTTCCTCGGCACTGACAGCGGTGCGACCACCTCAAAAACCGGCGGCGTTTGGGCCGACGGCACAATCATCTCCCAAAAACTTCGTCAAAGCTCCACCAATTCTGCTGCCGGCACCGCCGCGGTAATCCAAGGTTGGATCGACGGAGTTAACGGGTTTCTCGCCGAGAACAACCTGACCTGGACCCAGGTGCAGGGCGTGGGGCTCGCGATTCCCGGACCCTATGAACGCTACGGCGTGTTGGGTCGCGCGGCCAATCTTCCGCGGAGTTTCGAAGGCTGGGATTTTCATGCCGACTACAGCCGCGCCATCGCCCAAGCGGCCGGTCGCTCTGTTCCATTGATCGTGGGAAACGATGGCAATTACGGTGGCGTCGCTGAAGCCCAACGCGTGCGCGGAGGCAAAAAAGCCAGCGTGCTGATGTTGGCCCCGGGCTCCGGCTTGGGCGTGGCCTACGTCGATGCGAACGGCTTGCCGCTCGACGGCGACACCCTCTGCGGCATGGAGGGCGGCCACATGCCGGCGGCGCTTCACCTGCTCGGCAATATCCGTCCGTTCGCCTGCGGCTGCGGGCGGGATTGGGGCTGCATTGAGGCCTACACCACGATTTCCGGATTGCCCCAGCTGCTCTCGGAAATGCTCAAAAAATATCCCGATCATCCCCTCGCCACCTCGACCACGCCAATCAAGGAAAAGGCGTTCTCCCTCCGCACACTCGCACAAAAAGACGATCCGCTCGCGGTGGATATTTTCAATTTTCAAGCCCGTGCCCTCGGCCTGCACATGGCCTCGTTGCTCATGGCCGTCGATGCCGAGTACGTCGTTATCGGCGGCGGACTGATCGACCCGGAAGCCACCACTCCGGCATTCCGTGAGCGCTACCTGCGCATCATTCGCGAGTCCGCCCAGCCCTACCTCTGGCCTGCCCAGCAGCAAAAAGTCAAAGTGGTGGCCGCCACCCTCGGGGAACTTTCCCAAGCCATCGGCGCCGCGCTGGTCGCACTCTACACACCACGCGAGTAGCCCCTCGCTCCCGCCAATTTCCTTGGTCGGGCGGCTATTCGTGCTAATCCACCGGGTCGCGGTAGCACTGCGGCTCGTTAAGGATATCAAGCCCTACCTCACTCTGCGCAGTGAGTGTAACCGGTGCGCTCAATGCAAGTGACCGAAGATGAGCAGCAGAACTCCGAGTACGGTAAAAATCGTCCCGAGCAGGGCCGCTTCGTAGCGTTCGAATTTCTGCACCTGAAATCGCGCCAGCCCCACGAGGGTCAGCCACGTGAACACCAGCATGCCCGCCAGCGTGCCTAATCCCAGAATCAAACTCAGCACGACAAATCCTCGCCAGCCGAACTGCACGCCGGAAAGATAAACTGGCAGGAAACCTTCACAGGGCGAGAGCGTGAGCATCATGAACAAACCGCTGATCGCCGCCCAATCACCGGCTTTCTTTGACCCCAGCTCGCTTTCCTTCAGTTCGTCCTCCCAGTGAATGTGATCATGGACGTGCCCGCATTCCTTGCGGGCCTGATGCTGGCCGCCCGGCGTGTGATGGTGCAAAACGCCCCGGCCACTCCATTGCCGCCAAAAATAAAACGCGCCTATGAGCAACAACACCGCGCCGGCAATCTTGGGAAAAAGATCCTCCGCATGCTCATCCAGCTGAAATCCGAACCAGGCGATCACCAGTCCCAGCACGCTCGTCAGGGCCACGTGCCCCAAGCCTGCCAAAGCTGAAACCGCCAGTGTTTTCCCGCGACTCCAGCCGCGCGTTCTCGACACGAGGACAAATGGGAGCCAGTGAGTGGGAATCGCCGCATGGAAAAATGCCACGGTGAAGCCCGTGGCTGCAATGGTCGTAAGGACGGCGGAATTCATACAATGATTGGCGAAGTTGGGCGCATTAACCCCAAAGCTTTCGTGGGCGATGGGTCATGCCGCTCCACCATAGCAGAGTCGTCAAGCGGCTAATAGTGATTCTCAAGGGGTTAATCATTATGGCACCCACTTTCTCATCCTCGACTTCAAGGAACGAGAACCGGTATGAGTAAGGGCAACCCCCCTCATGCCACCCGATCTCAACGCCGTCCGCGCCTACCTGCTCGCCTTGCAGGATACGATTTGCACCGCGCTGGAGCATGAGGATGGCGGTAAATTTCAGGAAGATGCCTGGACCCGCACGGAGGGCGGCGGCGGCCGTTCGCGCGTTTTGAGCGAAGGCGTGGTCTTTGAAAAGGCCGGCGTGGGTTTCTCCCATGTGAGCGGCGCCAGTCTGCCCCCCTCAGCCACTGCTTCGCGCCCGGAACTAGCCGGCAAAGCGTATCACGCGCTCGGCGTATCGCTCGTCATCCATCCGCGCAATCCCTACGTGCCGACCAGCCACGCGAATGTCCGCTGCTTTATGGCCGGGGAAGGCGAAGCGACTGTCTGGTGGTTTGGCGGCGGCTTTGACCTGACCCCCTACTACGGTTTTGAGGAAGATGCCGTGCACTGGCACCGTACCGCCCGTGCCGCCTGCGACCCGCACGGCCCGGAACTTTATCCGAAGTTCAAAAAATGGTGCGACGATTATTTTTTTCTGAAACACCGCAATGAACCGCGCGGCGTGGGCGGCGTTTTCTTCGACGATTTCAACGCCCTGGGCTTCGAGCGCAGCTTCGCCCTCATGCGCAGTGTGGGCGACGCCTTCCTGCCGGCCTACCTGCCCATTGTCCAAAAACGCCAGGCGGTGGCCTTCGGTCCACGCGAGCGGGACTTCCAACTCTACCGGCGCGGACGCTACGTGGAATTTAATCTCGTGTGGGATCGGGGCACTCACTTCGGACTGCAAAGCGGCGGGCGGACGGAATCGATCCTGATGTCCCTGCCCCCGCTGGTGGCGTGGCGCTACGATTGGAAGCCGGAACCCGGCAGCCCGGAAGCGCGCCTCCATGATGTTTTTCTCCACCCCCGCGATTGGGCGGGTCAATAAACACCCACTCACCGTGCCCGATATTTTTCGTCTTATTTGCAGGAACCTGCTTGCAGGCGATTACTCCATTAAACCATGACCAGTCGCGAACGTTTCCTTGCCGCCCTCGCCTGCCAGCCGCTCGACCGCCCCCCGGTGTGGATCATGCGCCAGGCGGGCCGTTATCTACCCGAGTATCGCGAACTAAAAGCCAAGAGCTCATTTCTCGAAATGGTGAAAACCCCGGAGCTGGCCGCCGAGGTCACGCTGCAACCGCTCCGGCGCTTCGCCTTCGACGCTGCGATTATTTTTTCGGACATCCTCGTGATTCCCGAAGCCATGGGCCAGGGCTACAAATTCCGCGAGGCCGGCGGCATTGCGATGGATTTCAAATTGGAAACGCAGGCGCAACTCGACCTGCTGGATCCACAGGGCGTGGCGCAACGGCTGGACTACGTCGGTCAAGCCCTCGCCCGCGTTAAGGCTGAAATCAAAGACGAAAAAGCCCTCCTGGGCTTCGGCGGCTCTCCCTGGACCCTCGCCACCTACATGCTGGAGGGCGGCAGTTCCGACGATTTCGAGCGGAGCAAAAGCGTTTTTTATTCCGACCGGCCGTTTTTCAATGCACTGATGACCAAACTCACCGCCGCACTGATCGACTATTTTCAAATGCAAATCCGCGCCGGTGCCGATGCCATTCAGATTTTTGATTCCTGGGGCGGACTGCTCGCCGGCCAGGACTATGAAGCCGCTTCGCTTCACTGGATCCGACAGATCATTGCCGCATTACCCAAGGATTTTCCCGTCCTTCTTTACGCTAAAGGCACTCCCACGCAGCTCACGGATCAAGCCTTCAGCGGCGCCACCGCTCTGGGCGTGGACTGGACCGTCGACCTCGGAGTCGTTCGCAAGCTGGTACCAGGCAACATCGCACTCCAAGGTAATCTGGACCCTGTGCTGATGAACACGACCCCGGAAATCGTGCAGCGCGAAACCACCCGTTTGCTGGAAACAATGAGCGGCGCCAAAGGCCACATTTTCAATCTCGGCCACGGCATCATGCCACAGGCGAAACTGGAATGCGTCGAAGCACTCGTCAGTACAGTGACCAATTGGAAATCCTGAGATGTCCGCCGCCGCACCGAACTCCATCGCAGTCGTGGGCGGCGGTATCACCGGCCTGACCGCAGCGTGGCAGCTGCATCGCGCCGGTCACCGGGTGACGGTTTTCGAAAAAAATCCCCGCGTGGGTGGCGCGATCACCACCACGGAGAAAGACGGCTGGCTCATCGAGGGCGGCCCCAATTCACTGCAGGAAACCCCGGAGGTGGCGAAGTTGCTGCACGAACTCGGCCTGGCCGGTCAGCGCATCGTGGCCAATAGCGCGGCGAGGAAACGCTTCATCGTCCGCGGCGGCCGGTTGATCCCCGTGCCCCTTTCGCCACCCGGTCTGCTGACGTCACCGCTTTTCTCTCTGCACGCGCGGCTGCATGTCTTCACCGAACTTCTCATGCGGCCGCGAACACGAACCACCGATACCAGCCTCGCGAGTTTTGTGACCGCGCATTTTGGCCGCGAGATTTTGGATTATGGTTTGAACCCTTTCGTCGCGGGGGTGTATGCGGGCGACCCGGAAAAACTGTCTGCGCGTTATTCGTTTCCGCGGCTCTGGCAGCTCGAACGAACCCACGGTTCGCTGTTGCGTGGTTTCCGGGCCGAAGCCCGTGAACGCCGCGCCCGCGGTGAAGCCACCGGCCTCGCCCCGATCATCTCGTTTGCCCGCGGCCTGCAAACATTGCCCAACACGCTCGCCGCCACCCTGCCCGCCGACTCGATCCAAACTGGCACCGCCATCACCAACATTATTCCGGGCCTGCCCTGGAAAATCATTTCCACCCGCGAGAGTATGGTCGAGACCTCGGAGTTTGACGCGGTGGTCCTGGCGTTACCCGCGAGCGGACTCGCCCAATTGGTGTTCGGCACGCTCGGCG
>JANYDX010000370.1 GCA_025363395.1 Verrucomicrobiota bacterium | reverse complement strand
GATTCCGGAGCATCACGAGGCGTGGACCGCGATGGCCGTCGGATTCAAAGCGAACGTTAACGAAATGCCGGCTGAAATGCGGGAGCGTGATTTGGCCCCGAGACAGCGCAAACCAACCAGTCAGTTCGTGTTCACCGGCTCCGCCCACATGCCGGCCAAGGCCACAACATCGATCGGCCGGCGGGCAAATTCCCAGGCATGGGCATCATCGAGCGCCTGGAGAAATCCTTCGACGTTGGGAATCTGACGGGCGCGCGCGAATCGCTCCACTTGCTTGCGATCCAGCGGAGCGAGTTGAACGACCGTCAAGGAATCGCTTCCCTGCGGCCTCGTGGCCGAATCCGTGGGGCGCAGATAAGGAAGTCCGAATGTGGCGCAGACCTCGGCCCCGTCTGTTTCGGGATGCCACTCGCTGATCCGCGAGCTCAAGACGACGCGCGCGCGAGGGAGGAACGCCGATCCGATAGCCTCGCTAAACCGGCGCAATACGGTATGAAAGTCGGAAGCCTTGATCAATTTGGACTCGTCCACCGAATCCAAAAAAAAGGTCGCGACCTGATGACCGCCGCGCCAATCGGCAAGTCGACTCATGCTGTCCGAGCCCAAGACCGTCGCAAAGGGACTCGAGATCAACTCATCGAGTCGGACGAAAAAGGAGTGATTTCCTGACGCACGGAGGGCCGCAGCTTGGTGCCGCAGCTCCTCGGTCTTGCCGCTACCGGGCTCTCCTAGGATAACCACTAGCCGCTGTTAAAGCAGCTTGTCCCATTTGTTGCCCCCGTAGTGCCGAGCCCACAGGTAACTATCCGCGGCGGCTTCCTCGCGCTGAGGAGTATCCGGCAATTGAAGGAAATCCCGGTCAAGCTCAACGAAAGTAGAGGGCGTACTTTCAGGTTGAAACGGAGCGTACATTCCAGACCTTTTCACCATCTGTTCGCAACGAGGGCAAACACCATTCCCGATCAATCCCAAGGCGGCAATGCGAGTGAGAAGGGAGACTTCTTTCTGGAAAACTAGACTGCGATAGCTCACGTCGGCCGACCACACACAACGCGGTGTCTACCCTTTTTATGGTAGGAGGCATACCGTAAATTGGGTAGACGCGCAGTGTTGTATCGACCCCGTTTAGGGTCGCAAATAGGGGCATGAAACCGGAAGAGACAATCCAAGACAGCGGGGCCTTTCGAGGGCGGGTCATAGCGTACGAGAAATACGATCAAAAACAGGACGTGAACGCTGATCCTATTTTGAAACCGCAAGCGGGTGTATGATTCGGTCACAGACAACAATCGACAATGACGATTGAAGCAGATCCCTTCTTTAACGAGTCGCCAAATCCACAACAGGATGCCCAGCAAATGGCATCGGAAGTTGCCTGCCGTCTGCTGATCTGGATGTCCGATGGTCGAACGCTCCATGAGCGCGGCCTGCGCGCAGTATTGCACTTTATTGCATCCGGCCCGATCTGATTGACGGTACCACTCTTGAACAAATCGGCACACTGGCCGGTTGCTCCCGGCAGGCCGTGCATAAGCTGACTATCGCGTTCCGTCAAACAACCGGCATGCAGCCATGAGCAACGAAGTGCAGTCTTCTTTGCCGCGCTCGGACAGTGCAAACGAGATCAACCGGCTGCATGCGGAAGCTGAAAAGTTGCGCGCCGAATCCCGCGACATGCTCCATGTCGCATTGGTGGCGGCATGGAAAGCCGGCCAATTGCTCTTGGCAGAAAAACGCAGTGTTCGCCGGACGATGGGTCCTGGCGCATGGATTCTCTGGTTGGAACGGCATTTCGTCGGCACTCCTCGAACCGCCCAGCACTATATGCGGCTGGCCAGCACCGTGGCGGATGTTTCGTTCCTTCAGGGGATGAGCTTGCGACAGGTGTATTTCAGCCTGGGTATTGCGACCGAGCCAAAGTCACCGGCCTGCTCTGTCATGCTCCGTCCGGTGCCTCGGCACGCGACTTTGGCGGTGCGACTGCTGGCCCTTCTCCCCACCCGGTCGAACTCGATTTCGCCGGAAATGCAGCGTGCATATTGGCAGGATTTCCGGCCGCTCTACGAGCGCCTGCGCTTACTGTTTGAATAGTATCCAAGGCAACACGTCGAAAAGGGCTGTGCCCATTTCAAATGATTCGCCAAGGGCGACAACCGGCGGATGGAAGCGGAGTCCGGGGACGCAGACGAGCAAGGGCGAGCCGGGAGCCGTAGCGGGCCGCAAGTCGGCCGCGTAGGTGAACGGCGGCCCGCCGCGAGGAAGCCGCGCCCCGCTCTCCGCTTCGCGTCCGCATCGCTCCGCGAGTGCACGGGTGGCACGCCGAAACAGGCCACGCGGCGTGTCTCCCGTGCAGATCGGAAAAAGTGGCAGGTGCCGTGCCGGCACCTGCATTCGGTTCCTCCTCGGTAGCGCAGTTCTGCGCAGGTTGACGCGCGCCGTAATGTGACGAACGCACGATGCACTTATGAAAGTCCTGTCCGTTGCGAAACACGCAAGGGGTAGGGTGTCTCACAGAAAATAAACGAGAATTCGTTTTATAAGTCATCGCCGCTGAGTCGCCAAAACAACGATGATTCAAACCAAAATACAGTTTAGCTTGAGTAACGCCAAAGAGTATTTTCGAGAGCACTTGGGGGCGGGTGATTACTATTCTGAGGGACAAAAAATCGCGGGTGAATGGATCGGCCAAGGTGCCGAAAGATTGGGATTGAAGGGGGCCGTGGATGAAGAGGCATTCATCGCATTGTGTGAGGGCAAGCATCCTGAAACCGGGAAACGATTGGGGCAGCGGATGAATTCAACTCGGCATGAAGGTGAGGACGTGAAAGCCAATCGCCGCATCTTTTACGACTTTACGATTGCGCCACCGAAGAGTGTTTCCGTGGTAGCCCTGACTCAAGATGATCGCATTTTGAAGCTGCATCAAAAGGCAGTCCGGCAAGCCATGTCGGAACTCGAAAAACTGGCCGGGGCACGAATCCGGAAGTCGGGTCAAAATGCTGAACGGGTGACGGGCAATATTGTGACCGCCACCTTCCGGCATGAAACCAGCCGGGAGCTTGATCCGCACCTCCATACTCATTGCGTTGTGTTCAATGCCACCTTTGACCAGGTGGAAAATCGTTGGAAGGCGCTGCAATCTTCGGGCATGTACCGGGCACATCGGTACGCGACCAATCTTTACCGGCATGAGTTAAGCAAGGGACTCCGGGCACTGGGTTATCAAATTGAGAACCATTCGCGAGGCTTTGAAATCAAAGGGGTATCGCAAAGGATCATCGAGCGATTTTCCAAACGACATCAGCAAATTGATGAGGAAACGAGTACCCGTCTGGCCAAAGGTGAGAAGGTCGGAAACGTCAAAGACCTGCGCGAACGGGTCGCACATGGGAACCGGCGTAGGAAGCTGAAAAATTCTACGGCCGATGCGCTGCGTTCGACATGGAGCAAGGAAATGCGGCCAGAGGAAGTGGCGGCGTTGCGGACATTGGAGTCAGTTAAACCGCGTCAGGCCGAAAAAGTTGATCTCGCTGGAGTCGTTGCCTGGGCTGAACAACACCTGTTCGAACGTCGGGCGGTCGTACCTGAGCATGAATTAATGTCAGCGGCCTTGGAACGTGGTCGAGGTGAGGATTTCGACTTGGTGGCGCTGCGTCAGACTATTGACCAGCGCGGTTTGCTGCGGGAAAAGGGGACGGATAAAATCACCTCCCGCGAAATCCTGGGTTTGGAACTTGAAGTCGTGGTCGCCGCTCACGATGGCCGCAATCAACATGTGGCGATGAATTCGGATTACCGGGCGTCTTCATCGCTGTCGGCTGAACAGACCGTGGCCGTAGAAAAGATTTTGCGGAGTCGGGATTTTATCACGCTGTTCCGGGGTGGTGCGGGTACGGGGAAAAGTTTCGCTTTGAAGGAAGTCGAGCGTGGTCTGACGGCCGCAAGTCTCCCAGTGGTTGTGTTGGCTCCGCAACGCCAGCAGGTGCAGGATTTGCAGGCCGATGGATTGAAGGCGAATACCCTCGCTTCATTTTTGCAGGAAAAGCAGCTCGCAAAGGGTGCCGTCGTCATCGTCGATGAAGCCGGTCAGATTGGTGCCCGGCAGATGGCCGAATTGTTCGGCGTCGTGCGGGCGAATCAAGGCCGGCTGATTCTGTCCGGTGACTCCCGCCAGCACGGATCGGTTGCGGCTTCGGA
>JANYDX010000368.1 GCA_025363395.1 Verrucomicrobiota bacterium | reverse complement strand
AGATGAAGTTCTGCCCCGGCGTCGTGCCCCAGTGGCCCAGGAGCATGTGCTTCACGTCCGCGAGCGTCAGCGGACGCTTCAGGAGCGGATTGTCGTAGAGATAAATCTGGCCAACCGAGAGATAGTTGGCGGCGCGCCAGTAGGCGTCGATGTTGTGCAGCAGTTCCGGCGTGAGGGTGGCTGTTTTCATAGTTTAAGTTTCTTGGTGCGCACTCTGCGCGATAGGCCGGGTCGGGAGCGTTTGGCGGGCAGCTTCTTCCGTGTGCTCACCGTTATCCCGGCCGGATAGGTGATCGTTGTGCCCCCAACTTTGGTGAAGGACGTAAGCGTGTGTGCCTGACGACGGGTGGCGCTCATGATGTCCTGGGTGCGGATGCCACGCACCATCCGGGCGTCGGCAATGAGCGAGCGATGACAGCGCCACGGCACCGCTTCCGCGCACATCAAGGCGATTCGGTCTCGTGTCGCCCAGTGGATCAATTCCTTAAGACTCTGCGCAAACTCGGGCGTTTGCATGTAATCCGCGTAGCCCCGGAAAGAGGTGTTGCGCCAACCCATGTTGATCGAATCGCGCCGCGCATGCCGCAGCCCGCCGAGCCCCGGCATGTGAACATAGCCCAAGCCGGCTTTCTTCAACGCCGCCGGCAGGGTGGCCTTGTTGAATTGTGGATTGTGCCAAGAGCGCGGCACCGTGCGCACATCCACGACACATGTGGCCCCATGCACCTGAAGCAGGCGGATGAATTCCTCGAGGGGGCGCGTGGAATGTCCGATCGTCAGCACCCGCGGCGAAAATAGTTCCTGCGGGATGTTTTTCCTCGCGCGACTGGCGGTTCTTTTAACTTTTAGCTCGGTCATGGTTTGCGTTTGAGTTTCCTCAGCGCCGATCCCTTGTGCATGGCCAGATGGTCGGTCGTGTCGCTCTCGATCAAATACTGCGGCTCCTCCTGTGAGGCGCGCACCGTATAGCCCTTGAACGTGATGGCGGAGGTGATTTTTTTCTTGATCGTTCCGCGCACGCGACCGGCCTCTGAGTTCCACCCCACATGATCGCCAACTTTATACGCTTTCTTCATTGCCGTGATTACCGTTCAGGTGTGCGGAGGCGGAGGAGGCGCGCGACCGACCGCGCGATCATGAGTTCCTCGTCGGTGCGGATGACGCGCACGTTCACCCGGGCGTCGGCCCGTGAAATCAGGGCGGCGCTCGTCGCATTGCGCTTTCGATCAAGTTCGACCCCGAGAAAGCCGAGCCCCTCACAAATGCGCGCGCGCACACTCGGCGCGTTTTCGCCAATGCCTCCGGCGAAGACGAGCGTGTCCACTCCACCGAGCACCGCGGCGAAGGAACCGATCCACTTTTTCGCCTGATAACAAAACAGCGCGATCGCATCCGCCGCGCGCGCATCGCGGGTTTCACGCGCGAGCAGGTCACGCACGTCGGAGCTGGTCCCGGAAATTCCCAGCAGCCCAGATTCGTGATTCACCATGTGCTGAAATCGCGACGCAGTCATCCGCTCGGTGCGCGCCAGAAAATAAACCAAGCCGGGATCGAGGTCTCCCGTGCGCGTGCTCATCACCAATCCCGCGGTCGGCGTGAAACCCATGCTCGTGTCGATGCTTTTGCCATCGCGCACGGCGGCCAGGCTCGCGCCGTTGCCGAGATGTGCGAGAATCACCTTCCCCTTCGCCGCTGCAGGATCGAGCCGGCGGAGTTCCTCCATCAAATAAGCATACGACAATCCGTGGAAGCCGTAGCGCTCGACGCCTTTGGCCGCATAGCGCCGCGGGATCGGCAGTAGCTTCGCGACCTGCGGCATGGCACGGTGAAACGCCGTATCGAAGCACGCGACTTGGAGCAGGTTGGGATGCCGCTGGCGGATCGCCTCGATGAGTTCGATTTCATGCGGCAAGTGATCGGGGTCATACGGCGTGATGCGGTGCAGCTCCGCGAGTAGCCTTGGAGTCACCCGCTCTGGTTCGGAATGCTTCATGCCGTGGACAACGCGGTGGCCGACCGCTTTGACGGATGCGAAGACCGGCTGCGCTTCAAGCCAACCCACTAGAAAATTCACCGCAGCGCGGTGGTCGGCCGCGGCGACACGGCGAGGTGCCTCCGGTTTTCCAGCACAACCGGTCACGACCAAATTCGTGCCGCTCAAACCGACGCGATCAATCTTCCCCGCAATCAAACGCTGCAAAGTTTCACCGGCCTTATACACGGCGAACCGGATGCTCGATGAGCCGCCGTTGATCGTCAGGACACAGGACGCGGGCGATTTCACGGGGCAACTCCCGTGATCGAGTCAATCGTCGGAGTTTCCTTTTGAGCGAAGCCGGCGTTCCAAAGAGAGATGGCCGGGGTTTCGTCGTTACGGTGTTCGGATCCGAGAATGCTGAGCGAGGCGGTATCCAAGGCAAAATGCCGGCCCTCCTGAGCGGGCAGTCCGATCCAACGCGCTGCGAGCGCGCGCAGGAAATGTCCGTGCGAAAAGAGGAGAGTCGTTCCGTCCAACGGACGGAGTTCAGCCAGCACCCGGTCCGCGCGTTGGGAAATTTGTCCCACCGATTCGCCGCCCGGACTACCGTCTTCAAATAGATTCCACTCCGCCTGCTGCGCGCGAATGTCCGCACTCGTGCGGCCCTCGTAGTCGCCGTAATCCCATTCCTGAAGGTCCGGGTCCACCTGCGACACGGCGCCGAAACCGGCGAGTTCACAGGTGCGTCGGGCGCGTTGGAGCGGACTCGTGAGCACTCGGGTGAACTTTAAACTTTGCAGAACCCCGCGGAATTGAGCCGCGCGGCGTTCGCCGTTTGCGGTGAGCGGCACGTCGGTGCGCCCGGTGTGGCGGCCGGTGAGCGACCACTCCGTCTCCCCATGGCGGATGAGAAAAATCTGCGTGGCCATGACTTGGTTCTTTGAGCGCGGCGGTTCTCAAACCGTCGCGCTCTCCACATCCGCCGAATATTTTCCCTGCACCGCGAGCGCGTTGCACTTGGCGCGGTGCAGAAGCGCCGCCTGTGCCGCCGCCACGTTGGCCGGCGAACCCTTCCAGATTTTCAACGCGGCATCCTGAAGCGCGCGGCCGAAAGAAAAAGTCAGGGTCCACGGCGCGCCCCCCGCTGCGCAGATCGCGTTTAACCGCTCCGTCGCCGCCACGTCGCTTTGCCCGCCCGAAAGAAACACAATCCCCGGAACCGCCGCCGGCACTCCCCGACGCAGGCAGCGCAGCGTCGCCTCCGCTACTTCCCCCGCCTCGGCCTGTTGCCGACAGTCTTTGCCCGGCAGCACCATCCCCGTCTTGAGCAACATGTGCTCCAACTCAACGCGATGCTCGAAAAGAGCTTCGAAGACCGATTTGAGAGTCATGCGTGTGACCTCCTCGCTCCGGGCGAGTGAATGGTCGCCGTCCATCAAAACCTCCGGCTCGACGATGGGCACCAGTCCGGCTTCCTGGCTCAGCGCCGCGAACAGGGCGAGCGCCCGCGCATTGGCTTCGATGCAGGTCGCCGTGGGCAGGCGTTTGCCAATAGCGATTACGGCGCGCCATTTGGTGAAACGCGCCCCTTGTTCGCGATACACCGTGAGTTTCTCGCGCAAGCCGTCGAGCCCTTGCGTGATTTTTTCGCCAGTGAAGCCGGGCAACGCCATGGTGCCTCCGTCCACTTTGATGCCCGGAATGATCCCGATCCGAGCGAGCGCTTCCGGCATCGACGCTCCGCCCGTTTTTTGGCGAATCGTTTCGTCGAATAAAATTACCCCGCTGATGAATTCACCCAAGCCGGGTGTCGCGAACAACAGCTCGCGATAGGCCCGGCGGTTTTCCTCGGTGGAAGGAACGTCGAGCGCTTTGAATCGCTTCTCGATGGTCGGGAAACTTTCGTCGGCGGCGAGGATGCCTTTGCTCGAAGCCACCAGCGCCTGCGCGGTCGATTCCAGGGTCGTTGCAGTCATCGTCGTCGCGTCTTCGTTCAAGACAGCTTCACCACCATCTTGCCCACATTTTTCCCCTCAAATAGTCCAAGAAACGCGCCCACAGCATGGTCGATCCCTTCCACCACGGTCTCCTTGTTCTTCACTTTCCCCGCGCGGAAATAGGCCCCCACTTCCTTTTCAAATTCATCCTGTCGATCCAGCCAGTCGCGAACGATCAGCCCCTTCATCGTGAGCCGTTTCGTAGTCATGTTAAATAAATTAGAGGGGCCGGGCCGCGGTTTTGCCTCGTTGTAACCCGAGATGCCGCCGCAGGCGATGATGCGACCATGCACCCGGAGCGCCGAGAGCGCCGCTTCGAGCGTTTCGCCTCCGACATTGTCGAAATAGACGTCGATACCGTCCGGCGCCTCAACGTTCAGTTGTTCGAGGACCGGACCAACCTTGTAGTCGAAGGCTACATCGAACCCGCATTCTTCCCGCAGAAACCTGACCTTTTCCATCGAACCGGCCGAACCGATCACGCAGCAGCCGCGAAGTTTCGCGAGCTGCCCGGCCATATTTCCGACCGCACCGGCAGCTCCAGAAATATAAATTACATCGCCGGCTTCCACCTCCCCTAATTTCAATCCCGCCCAAGCGGTCATGCCCGTCATGCCGAGGGCACCGAGGTAAACCGAAAGCGGTTGAACCTCGCGACTGACCGGATGCAGCGCTTTGGGCGAAGCGATGAAGCATTCCCGCCAGCCCAGATTCGAGGTCACGATATCGCCCGGCTTAAACCCGTTCGCGCGAGACTCGATGACTTCGCCCACCGCGCCGCCTTCGAGCGCTTTGCCCAACTCGAATGGCGGGACATACGATTTCCCCTCGTTCATTCGCCCGCGCATGTAGGGGTCCACCGACATGAAGAGATTACGAACCAGCACCTGCTGATCTTGCAGGGGCGCCAGTTCGGTTCGCGCGAGGGTAAAGTTTTCGGCAGTGGGAATCCTGTTGGGGCGGGAAGCCAGCCGGATTTCACGGCTTGTCGTATTCGACATAAAAAAAGTCGGTTTGTCCGATCAAGAGCGGAGACCCGCCAGAGACGACGAATGTCCCCAAGAGCCGGTGAACACGAACTGACTGGTTGGTTTGCGCTGTCTCGGGGCCAAATCACGCTCCCGCATTTCAGCCGGCATTTCGTTAACGTTCGCTTTGAATCCGACGGCCATCGCGGTCCACGCCTCGTGATGCTCCGGAATC
>JANYDX010000364.1 GCA_025363395.1 Verrucomicrobiota bacterium | reverse complement strand
GGCCCGACGAAGAGCAGACTCCTTCAGGGAAGTGCCTCGCACTCTGACGAGGGGATTGACACTCGTGCGCCACCCCCTCAGAAATGCGGTCAGATGAATCGCTTTGCCGCCTATTTTTATTTTGGATTTGCGGGTTATTTTACCCCGCAAACCGGAGGCGGCTTGTCCCAACGCAAACTCTGATCTGAAATTAGAGTCACTTTGCAAAGGAGCCGCCCCACCCGGGCGGCTTTTTTGTTTTTCAAAACCAACACGAAATTTGATCACGGATTCCAATGATCGTCACCAGCAGAGTTGGCGCGCGCAACGCGCCAACTCCATAAAATCAACCTACAAAAAAGTCCGAGCCCAGTATTTCCTTATCCGATAGAGAAGTTTCGGTTTAGAAATTACAACTATACGTCCCTTCCCGTTTCGTGTCTTTCGTGCGCAAATCCTCTGCATTTCACATCGCCCGAAATCCGTGGTCAAAATCCTGCCCGCCTTTCCTTTCCAATCCCACTCCCGCCATGATCCTTCCGAAAAACAATCGCCTCACCCCCGAAGAAGTAACCGTCATCACTGCCATCGTGACCGAGTTTGGCTGCCGCATTCAGCCGATTGTCGGCGCAGTGCGGACGATTTACGCGATCGTCGGCGATGAACGCCACGAACTGATGATCAACCGGCTCGAAGGTCTGCCGTTCGTGGACCGCGTTGATACGATCCAGTCCCCCCACAAGCTGATGGACATCAAATCCGATCTCGCGAGTCACCGCGTCAAGGTCGGCCGTGTCACCCTCGGCGAAGAACTGCTGGTGATGGCGGGGCTGTGCACGATCGATCCGAAAAACCCGAATTATTTCTACGAGACCGCCCACGCCGTGAAAGAAGCGGGCGCCCAGGCCTTGCGGGGCGGCGTCTGGAAACCGCGCACGAATCCCTACGCCTTCCAGGGCGACAGCCGCTCGCTCGACATCCTCATGGAAGGCTCGCGTCGCACCGGCCTGCCGGTGGACACCGAGGTTATGGACGAGGAACAGCTGCGTCTCGCGCTCGATGCTGGCGTGCAGATTCTGCAGGTGGGCGCGCGCAATGCCCTGAATTACTCGCTGCTCCGCCAGATCGGCAAAGCCATCGCCGGGAAACCCGTGGCGGTGTTGCTCAAGCGCGGCATGCACCTCGGGACGTTGAACGAGTTTATCTCGGCGGCCGAATACATCGTGAACTTCGGCAACCCGAATGTGATTCTCTGTCCGCGCGGCACGCAGCCCGGTCTCGACGGCTACCGCAACCACCCCGACGAATCGATCACGCCGCTGCTGAAGGAGCGGACGTGGGCGCCCGTCATCGTCGATCCGTCCCACTCGGTCGGCAAGGCGGTCTATGTGCCCGCGTGTGCGCTCGCCGCGGTGGCTTACGGCGCTGACGGCCTGTGCATCGAGGCGCACGTCAGCCCGAGTCACGGTCTGGGCGACGATCCGAAACAGGCCATCACGCCCGCCGTGCTTGCGGAGTTGATTACCCGGGCCAAGGCCCTTCATGCTCTGCGCCGTTCCTCCCCGACTGCCACCACCGCCTCATGAAACAGAAATTAGCCAAAATCCGCGCCAAGATCGACTCGCTCGACCAGAAGACCGTCAAACTGCTCAACGCCCGCCTCAAGTGCGCGCAGGAGATCGGCGAACTGAAGCGCGGCACGAAGGGCCGCATCTACGTGGCGGAACGTGAGGCCGATGTGCTGCGCCGCGTACAGGCCGCCAACGCCGGACCGCTCAAGCCCGCTGCGCTCCAAGCCATCTATCGCGAGATCATGTCCGCCGCGATTGCGCTGGAAAAGCCGCTCTGCATCGCGTACCTCGGGCCCGAGGCCACCAACACGCACCAAGCCGCGCTGCGGAAATTCGGCTCCAGCGTGGACTATCGCCCGATCCCGACGATCACCGACATCTTCACGGCGGTGGAAAAGGGCGAGGCGGACTACGGGGTCGTGCCGGTGGAAAACTCCACCGAAGGCTCGGTGCGCGATTCACTCGACCTCTTTGTCGAGACCCCGCTCAAGATTGTCGCAGAGATTCACCAGGACATCGATCACACGCTGTTGTCGAACGAGCCGCTGGCGAAGATCAAAAAAGTTTACTCCAAGGATCAGGCCCTGGCGCAATGCCGCCGCTGGCTGCAGCGCCATCTCCCGCACGCGCAATTGGTCGACGTGGACAGCACGGCGCTCGGCGTGCAGATCGCCGCGAAGGAAAAGGGCGCCGCCGCCATTGCCCCGCGCCTGGCCGGTGAACGTTACGGTGTGCCGGTGGTCGCGACGCACATCCAGGATTTGAAGAACAACACTTCGCGTTTCGTGTTTCTGGGACGCGAGGCCTCGGGTTCCGCCGGCAGCGGCCACGATAAGACCAGCCTGCTTGTCTCGCTGCACCACGAACCCGGCGCGCTGCTGCATGCGCTGCAACCGTTCAACCGCCGCAAGCTGAACCTCACCCGCATCGAGTCGCGCCCGAGCAAGCTGAAGCCATGGGATTATATTTTCTTCCTGGACGTGACGGGTCACTACGAGGATCCGGCCATGCAAGCCGCCCTGAAGGAACTCAGCCGAAAATGCCCGCTCGTGAAATGGCTCGGCAGCTACCCGGTGGCGAAGCGTTGAGCGGCTTTCAGGTAAACTTAGGGCGAATAAAACGAGAGCGGAGACGCATTTTGCTCTTGTTTAATGGAGGGTCGCCGCAATCGGCTCGCTTGCTTGGTCTCTTCACGATTACAGCGATTTCTGCATCGCGCGCGGGAATGTACCGCAATTTGTGCGGCCAAGCTCCGCTTGATGTCATGCGTTATTCTGAAACATCCACTGCATTTTCGGTTCGCGCTTGTCTCGTCGGTATTGATCGGCAAGAAATCCATTCCCTTTTCCTCTCGCGTTCCCTCATGAAGACTTCCACCCCGGTCCGTCGTATGTTTTGTCTGCTTTTCATCCTTGCGCTGCACTTCACACTCGGCGGCTGCGTCAGTTATCACGAGAAGCTGCCGCATGGAGAGGAAACCGATAATTGGGGATTTCGCCTTCCCCTTGGTAAGAATAAGTGAGCCGACAATCGGCGGTTGCAGAAACCGGGAGAAATAGAAGGCCGATCCCAGACTGTCACAACGCAACGCCAACTTTCGTTGGCCGGTAAAGGGGAACAAACAACCTGCCTTCTTCCGATTCTCGCCGCGACGCCTTTTTCAGGTGATCGGTGCCCGACACTTTTTTGCAGAATATGCGTACAGCCTGCCCCGCGCCGGGTCACCTTTATGACATGCCCCGACTCGGATTTGAGCTTGCCCGATTTTTCCGACCGCGATCAGATTTCATTTATGTGCCGTGGGCCGGGCCACCTGCTCCAGGCGTTTTTGCCTCACCGGCGCCTCCTGCACTCCTGACTCTCTTCTCTATGAAAAAACTCCTATTTGCCGCCGTTGTGGTTGTTTTTGCGACCTCGGTTAGCGCAGACCTTCAGCAGTACACTTTTAAAGGTTTGTTCACCTCATCCGATGTTCCCTCATCGGTTGCGGTGGGCGATTCCTACACGCTCACGTTCCAGTTGGACACATCTACGACGGACAATAACGCCAGCCTTCAGGATGGGATTTTCATGGGAGCGGTTACTGACCTCGACTTTTCGCTGAATGCCGGTTCCAGCGGAAATTATGGCGGTGGAACTATGACCTCGAGTCAGTTTCTCCAGCTCTCCGACAATTATGGGTATGATGGGGTGAACTTTTACGCATCGCCGGCATTTATCCCGGGATCCGGACTATCCTTCAGCAATGCGGGATCGCTGTCGTTTGCCGAGTTTGGGTTTAATCTCTATTCAAACTCCCAGAATCTTTTCAATTTTAGCGCTGATTCCGGACAGACTCTGGATTCCGTTCTACCAGCACTAAATCTGTCCTCTTTCGATAACAACGCCAATGTGTACATGGTGTTTGATAATTGGGCTTCCAGGGTCAGCGGAAATATTACCTCTATTTCGATCGGGTCTGCCGCCAAGGTGCCCGACTCAATCGGGAGCACGGGATTGTTCGTTCTGATTTCAATGGGATGCCTCATGGTCTTTCGTCAGCGACTGGTCAGGACGGAATGACGTGATGAATTGGCAGGCTTCGTTCCCAATCCGCTAAATCGAGGGAGGAATGCGAGGGGCAGAACAGTAGGGGCTGGCTGCACATCAACCGCACCTCGCTTACTCACGAAGGTCCGCTGATAAATTTCTTTGTAAGACTTCGGCTCCTTCGCGAGACACACCGTATTTATGGAATCAGCTCGTGGGTGAAAGTGGACCGGCTCACGATCTCACTTAGCGCCGCGTTTTTGAGCCCTAAACGGCGCGGGACCAGTCGAACGTGAAGAACATCGTGATCACGGAATTCTTCTTCACGTCCTTGCAAACGACACTGAAGAGCCCCGGACCGCAGCGCGTGATCGGCACGGCTTCCTTCCATTCCTTGAGTGAGACGGTGGCACGATCAGCCGAGATGAACCGGGCGCTGTTCGGCACTGATGAAAAATCGACGATGAGGCGGACGTATTCTGCGTCCTGCGGTACGTCGGTGCACATGTCCTGGCTTTTCCCTTGCAGACCATTTTCAAAGTGTGAGACGGAGAGAAAGGTGTCCGAATCGGTATCGGGTTCCAACTGGATGAACCCTTTCAACTGACTGGCGCCCGCGTCTCGAAAAATGACTTCATCCTGCCAGGGAATCACGACCCGCGAATCCACCACGCCGCTGGAACGGTCCTTGCGCATCCCGACTGGTGCGGTGGCAGGCAGGAGTTCGAGCGTGTAGTACACCGCCTCGTCGAAAACCGGCACGGCGCGCTCCGACTCTTCCAATCGTTGGACGGTGCGATTATAAAAAGGGGCGGCGGCCTTCGCCCGATCAGATAAATAAGTCACCTTCACATACAGGACTTTCCGATAGAGCGAAGCCGGTCTCCGACTTTTCGAGTTGGCCGCGGGGGCCACTTCGAAAAATGGGTTTTTGGGAGTCAGCCTGCGCTGCCACGCCATGCAAACCAGATAAACCAGGTAGGGGGAGAGCAGTACGCCGAGGACGACGAGAATCACTCGATTTTCCGGCTTTAATAAATCTCGCAACAGGTCGAACACGATGAGGGGGAAGTGGTGGCTAATCCGATAGGAGCCGGGGAACTTCAGCGCAATCCACTTCGACAAAAACTTGCGTGGACTTCTACCAGAAGGCGATTTTTAAGCGGTCGGCTTTAAGGTCGGGCATCTTCTTTATGCGCCGGCGCGATGAACGCATGTTTGCAAACCCGGCGGACCAAGCAGCCCGGGCTACCCAGCCGGCTCGCCTGAATTTTGGCTCGGCACGGACGCGGGCATCGCGTTTCTTGAAGACGTGCGCGCGCTGAAGATACTTTTTGTCAGTCCTGAAGTGGAGCCGTTCGTCAAGGTGGGCGGGCTGGCCGACATGGTGGGCGCGCTGCCCAAGGAACTCGCCAAGCTCGGCCACGATGTCCGGGTGGTTTGTCCTGCCTACGGTTCGATCAAAGCCATGGCCGAATGGAAGGCGCGGGTCGAACCTCTCGGCGTCGATGTCGGTTCAACGACCCGGTGGGCCCGCACGTGGGAAACTGTTTTGCCCGGCACGACCGTGCCGGCCTATTTCCTCGAGAACAATGATTACTTCTCCCGGGCCGAAGTCTATACCGGCCCGTGGGGTGCCTGCGAAGACAACGATCTGCGCTTCGCTTTTTTTTCCCGGGGTGCGCTGACGCTTTGCGAGCAGCTCGAGTGGTTTCCCGATGTGATTCATTGCCACGACTGGACCACGGGACTGGTGCCGATGATGCTAAACACCACGCTCCGCGGCGCGCCGCTCGGCAAAGCGGCGACGGTGTTCACGATTCATAATCTCGAGCACCAGGGCTACTCGCCGGCCCGCGTGATCAACTTTGCGCGAATGCCGTGGACAGATTTTCAACGCGATGGGCTGTTGTTCGGCGAGATGGTCAACCTGGTGAAAACCGGACTCTATCATTCGACCAAGCTCACCACGGTCAGTCCGACCTATGCAAAGGAGATTCAGACTTCCGCAGGTGGTTTCGGGCTCGATGGCGTGCTGCGCTTTCGGGCGGGCGATCTCGTGGGCGTCTTGAACGGCATTGACGATGACTCCTGGGATCCGAGCCGGGACCGGACCCTGCCGGCTAATTATTCCGCAGCTGATCTGACCGGCAAGGCTGTCTGCAAAGCGAAGCTGCAGGAGCGTTTCGGTTTGGAGGTGAATCCGCATTTGCCCTTGTTCGGCGTGGTGTCGCGGCTGGCGGAGCAAAAGGGACTTGATCTGCTCGCCGAGGCGCTACCGGCCATCATGGAGCGGATGAAAGTGCAGGTTGTCCTGACCGGTTGTGGCGATTCCCGGCTGGAGAATTCATTTAATTGGGCGGCTCAAGCGTATCGCGGGAGTTTCGGTGTACATATCGGTTTTGATGGGAAACTCGCGCGGCTGATCCAGGGCGGCAGCGATTTTTTTGTCATGCCGAGCCGGTCCGAGCCCTGCGGGCTGACCCAGATGTATGCGATGCGCTACGGCACGTTGCCGATCGTTCGGGCCACCGGCGGGTTGGTGGACACGGTACAAAACTACGAGGAAGGCCGCGAGCGTGGGAATGGATTTGTCTTTCACGACGCGACCGTGCCGGCCCTGACCAACAGCATCGGCTGGGCCTGCGCCACCTACTATGACCGACCGCAGGAGCTGGCGGGCCTGCAGCAGCGCGCGATGGCAATGGATCATTCATGGCGGCAAAGCGCGGGCCAATACGTCGAGCTATACCGCTGGGCGGTGGAGCGCCGGACGGGAGTTTATCCGACTTAATGGAGAAGCGACCTCAGGCGCGATGGCTGTCTCAATCGCGATAAAGCCCTCAGCTAATTTGGGCCAAATTTTACCCAGACCAATTCCATCCCACACGCCCACTGCTTCTCGGGTAAGCCTGTCGCGGCCATCCTTACGCGACGTAAGCCTTCGACGTGTGGAAAAAACGGTTGTTGGCCACGTCGTCCACTTGGATCTCTTCGTCGAGTGATTGCCACTGGATGGCCTGTCCACCGGCTTGGAGTTGAACCTTCACAAGTTCGGACTGGGAAGCGTCAGCCAACGTGGCGTATTTGCTCGCGGGGAAGCTGATGGAGCGGCGATCGTTGATCTCAAGGTAGATACGGCGACCCTGAACCCAGCAGCGCAAGGCGCTGAGCGGGGGAATGACTGGAGTGGCGATAGGATCGACGATGTTCATCCTTCAAGGATACGCAACCGGGAGGGAATAGCAATGCATGGTATCCCGCCTATTCGGTGCACTATTCTGCAGCGCACGGGATATAATGATACCTGCCGCGCCGCGCTTTTCCCCAGCGATTCCCGCGGCCAGGCGTCGCAGGAAAAATTCCGCGCCTCGCTTAATAATCATCCATGACGAACCACATTATCCAAGTGAGTCCGACGCTCACGATGATGATGCCGGCGCTGGCGGATACCAATACATAGAGATTTCCGCGTCCAAGCCAGGCAAGGAGACCAAGAAATCCCACGCTGGGAATGAAGACCAACCAATAGTCGCGTTTACGCCGGGAGGTCACCGGCCTGATTTCAATCTCGTTGATTCCTGCCTTTTGTTCAACGGCCCGGTTCTGTTGGAGCATGGCGTGGACATCGTGCGCCGTGGATTTTTCCGGGGCTATACCCGGCGCGTTCACTTGCTCGAATTTCCGGGGTTTCAGGTCGTAATGTTTTCGGGGAGGATCGATGTCGTCCATCAGGGGTGACAGCTTTGAAAGTTAACCTGATCAAGTGCGTGACGCGGTTGGGTTATACTTGTCGGTAGAATGCCTCGTAGCGAGGCACGATCGCTGCAGCGGAGAAACGTGTGCGGGCCCGGTCTTTCGCGGCCTGGCCGATACTCCCGCGGCGGGCGTGATCCACGAGCAAAGCTTCCACGCTCCGGGCTAGTGCAGTGGTGTCGCCAAAAGGCACAAGCAAGCCGTGCTCGCCGGAGGTGACGACCTCGGGAATTCCCCCGACGGCGAAAGCCGCGCTTGGGCATCCGACGCTCATCAATTCCAAAATGCTCAGGCAGAAACTTTCCGTCTCTGAGGTGAAAAGTCCCACGTCCGCTGCCTGCAGGTAGTCTTCGATGTCGCTCACTTTCTCCCGGACGATGATCCGGTCCGTGAGACCGAGGCGCTGCACTTCGGAGACGAAGGGGACGAAGCTTTCCCCGGCGAGAATCACCAGCTTGAAACGGGTGCGCGGCTGGATTTTTGCGACGGTGTCGAGCAACAGGTCGATGCGCTTGAGCGGCCGGAGATTCGAGAGGTGAAGAAGCATGGCCTCACCGTCAGCGATGCCGAGTGAGTGCCGCATCGCTTCGCGCGAACGCGTCGCCGGGTGCGGTTCAAAGAAATTGGGGATGACTTCAATGGGCCGTTTTACGTCGAGCAGGCGGAGCGTTTCACCACGCATGAATTCCGAGACCGTGGTGATGCCGTCGGAATGTTCCAAGGCATGCCGGATCGCGGGACCATAACCGGGATCGCGGCCGAGCAGAGTGGTGTCGGTGCCGTGTAGGGTGGTGATCACCTTGGGCCGGCGGTCGACGGGCAGCATGGCGCACGCGAGGAAGGCCGCCGTGGCATGAGGGACGGCGTAGTGAACGTGGAGCACGTCGAGCGCGTACTGGCGGCTGACCTCCGCCATTTTCACCGAGAGCGGCAGCGTGTAGTCGGGATACTTAAAAAGATCGTAGCTGTTCACCACCACGGGATGAAAAAATACCCGCGGGCCCACGGGTAGACGGAAGGGCGGCTCGTAGCTGATGAAGTGAACCTCATGACCGCGCTGCGCTAGTTCATCCCCCAGTTCGGAAGCCAGGATGCCGCTGCCGCCCACCGATGGATAACAGGTGATACCGATTTTAAGAGGCGCGGGGGCGGTCATGCGGGGCTTATTGAGTATCTGTAGAAGCGGCTTTAAGCCGCCATCAGCTTTCATGCGAGTCGGGCAATCGCGGCACAAAGCCGCTCCTACAGTTGGGATGTCTGGCCGCGCGGTTCATTCAAAATCTGCGGGCGCCGCGCGTGATTGAGGCGAGGGAATCAAAGACGAGTGGATCGTTCGGATACAAGGCGAGGGCGGCGATGGTGCCGCAGCGGCTGCCGTTGACGCGGGCGCGGGCCAGCTGCAGTTCGACGTAATTGCGCGTCTTTAATTGTGAAGCGTGAGCTTCCATTGCGGCGGTCCAGGCGGCCATCACGGCGGGAGTGGAGACGTCGATCAGCACGGGCTGAACACCCGCGGGTTCGGCATTCGACGTGATGGCGTAGAACAACAGCTGGCCGATGGCGTGACTCGTTTGCGCGGTGAGTTCGGCGAGTCCGCCGTAACGCGCGAGCCGGGCGGCGTCGCGGACGAGCTGGCCCAGGCGCCAGTGGTCGGGGTGTTGATTCTGTTCCAGCGTGGGAGCGAGGACGATGGCGGGCCGGGTGCGCCGGATGATGCCGGCGAGTTTGATGGCGTGGGCGGCGCGGACTTCGAGATGAGCGTCGCCATCGAGTTCGATAAATTCGAGCATGGCGCCGAGCAGTCGGGCGGCTTTTTCGGCTTCGGCGGTGCGCTCGGCCGGCGTGCCATTGGTGCCGGATTCGCCCCGCGAGCAGATGACAAAATGAACGGGTCGGCCGGCATGGGTTTCCTGGGCGGCAATTCCGCCGCAACCGAATTCAATATCGTCGGGATGGGCGCCGAAGACGAGCAGATGGCAGGGCGGATTTTCTTTAAGCTGCGGAGCCTGGGATTTCGCCGGGAGAGCTGAAGGCGGATTAGGGATAATCCGCCCTGCCTCAGGCTTGGATTTCAGTGTAGGCTTCATCGGAGCGGTCGATGGGGTCGCGTTTAATGAAGGTGATTTCGGGGGCATCGGACTGGTTCAGGTAGGCCTGCTCGCCGGCACCGGCGATGTAGTGCGTGCAGTGAATCACGGATTGCATCCAGCGCAACCGGCTATCGCGTGTCGGGCTGATTTGCTCCTTGGGGAAGGATGCCGCTGGCAGGGTGAGATAGGAGTCACCGCCCTCGTGCAGCTTGAGCGCGCCATCGAGCAACCGGGCCCGGACGATTTCACCCTGGTGCGGCACATCAACGAAGCAGTCGGTCACGTCGCAGGCCGCGAGCCGCACAGCGGGATCGCTGGAGCGGACCACACGGATGCCTTCGAGCAATCCCATGCGACGGTACATCCCGAGGCAGAAATCCGCGACGTTGGTGGCGGTCATTTGCTTAAAAGCCTCGACCCCGCGGGGCTCGACATAGACGGGCAGTTGTCGCGCGGTGTTGGCCTGCCAGTCGGCGGGGACCCGCTTGAGG
>JANYDX010000318.1 GCA_025363395.1 Verrucomicrobiota bacterium | reverse complement strand
GTGAAGCCGAAGGGTTGGAACGTCCATGGCTTGAGGGTGAACACGGCCCACAGCACGAGAGCCACGGACAGGGTGATTTTCCAGAGATTACGACGGAACATGGGTATTGGTTGTTAAATTCAGGTGACGCGGCGGGCGGTCCGGGCGGGGTAACGCGACGCGCAGCTCAAACGGCGTCAGCTCTCTTGACTACGGTGCTGATGAAGCCCTTGCCAACCTCAATCTTTGCACTGTTGTCGCCAATGCGGATGATGAAGCGGTCTTCCTTCACGCTGGTGATCGTGCCGTAAATGCCACCGGCGGTGACCACTTCGTCGCCCGCTTTCAACTCGGTCAGCATCTTCTCGTGTGCTTTCTGTTTTTTGCGCTGGGGAGCGATCAAAAGGAAGTACATCGCGCCAAACAAAAGGACCATCGGCGCCATTTGCATGAGGCCCGAAGCTCCGGACGGAGCAACGGTTGGAGCTTGGGCGAGGAGAACGTGTAACTTAGTCATTGCGTCTTCGGGTGTTTTGAAAAATTGAAAAGGGCGAATAAGCCCAGCCATATTCATAAAAGCAAGCCTAACCCCTGCCCGTTACAACATAGCTAAATTGAAGACCAAACCCGCATCCAACTGGTCGGCCGCACAGTCCGAAGAACACTACGGTTTCAAGCGCTGGGGCGCCAATCACTTCTCGGTAGATTCCGAAGGATATGTGCAGGTTGAACCCCTCTCCGATGGCCGCACCATCCGGCTCATGGACGTCATCGATGAGGCAACCAGCATGGGCCTCAAAGCGCCTATGGTGATCCGCTTGCAGGACACCTTGCGCCACCGGGTCACCCTGCTCAACCAGGCTTTTCACAAGGCGATCAAGGAAGAAGGCTACAAGGGCGAATACCGCGGCGTCTTCCCCATCAAGGTCAACCAGCTTCGCGAAGTCGTCGACGAGATCGTTTCCGCCGGCAAGGATTTCAACTACGGCCTCGAAGCCGGCTCCAAGCCCGAGCTCATGATCGCTCTCGCGATGCATGAAGGCGCCCAGCGCCTCATCATCTGCAACGGTTACAAGGACAACGACTACATGCGGCTCGCCCTCCTCGGCCGCAAACTGGGCAAGAAGATCATCATCGTCATCGAGCAACTCTCCGAGGTCGACAGCATCATCGAGATTTCCAAGGAAACCGGCGTGAAGCCCATGATCGGCTTCCGCGTGAAACTGCAGACCCGCGGTGAAGGCAAATGGGCGCTCTCGTCGGGCGACAACGCGAAGTTCGGCCTCAACACCGCCGAGATTCTCTTCGCCGTCGAAAAGCTCCGCGCCGCGAAAATGCAGGCCTGCCTCAAGCTCGTCCACTTCCACATCGGTTCGCAGGTACCGAACATCATCACGGTGAAAGCTGCCGTCACTGAAGCGGCCCGCTTCTACTGCCAGCTCTCCAAAATGGGTTTCCCGATGGGTTATCTCGACGTCGGCGGCGGACTGGGCGTGGATTACGACGGCTCACGGACGAACTTTGAGTCCTCAATGAACTACACGCTCGGCGAATACGCCCGCGATGTCGTGTTCAATATCCGCGAAATCTGCAACGCCTCTGACGTCAAGGTGCCCGATATTGTCACCGAGTCCGGCCGCGCCGTCGCCGCCCCTCACTCCATGCTCGTGGTCGAGGTCTTCGAGCGGATCAACAAGCACGAGTCGCTCGGCAAACAGCACGAGCCCAAGTCACGGCACAAGATCGTCGACGACATGGCCGTGCTGCTTAAAAACAAAGCCAAGCTTGGTCGCTTGGAGCGTTTCCACGACGCGCTGCAAAAAAAGGAAGAGGCCTTTTCACTCTTCAATCTCGGTTATCTGGACCTCGAAAACCGCGCCGCCGCCGAGCAGATTTTTTGGCAGATCTGCGAGAAGATCGATCAGGAAGGGACCAAGTCCGGTTATCAGCCTGAGGAGCTGCACGAGTTAAAAAAACTCCTCGCCGACCAGTACGTCTGCAATTTTTCCGTTTTCCAATCCCTCCTCGACAGCTGGGCGCTTAAGCAGCTTTTCCCGATCACTCCGCTGCACCGCCTGAAGGAAAAACCCACGGTCAATGCGACCCTCGTGGACATCACTTGCGATTCCGACGGCAAAATTGCCAACTTCATCGACCTGCAGGACGTGAAGGACTACATCACGCTCCACCCGCTAAAACACAACGAGCCGTACTACCTCGGCATCTACCTGACCGGCGCCTACCAGGACATCATGGGGGATCTGCACAATCTATTTGGCCGGGTGAATGAGGTCCACGTCTTCCTCGAGGACGACGAACCCAACGGATATTATATTGAGGAAGCGCTGGCCGGCTCGCGCATCGCGGATGTTATCGAAGGCGTGCAGTATCAGTGGGAGGAACTCTGCCGCCGCATCAAGCAGCAGATCGATCACGCCACGAAGAAGGATCTCATCAAGCCCCGCGAAGGTGTGCGCCTCGTGGAGTTCTACGAATCCCAGATGCTGGCGAAAACCTACCTCAACATCGAGCCACACCCGAAGAAAAAGAAAAGGACTTAAGCCCTCTTCTTGTCATCAAAGCGGATCCCGCTGGTGCCGCCGATCCGAGCTTCGATGATTGCAGGTGTGCGACCGTTTCCGTACCGCACACCTTCAACGACAGCGACACTTTCGACAACTGGTCCTCACCCGGTCATCGCGGCGAACAAATCCAGAAGAGCGGCCGCATCTGGTGCGGGAAAAACCGAGCTTCCCTCCATCCTGCAACGGCAAAAAGATTTTCATCGAATTCCAAGCTGTCGGGAGGCGGCCGCGGTTTACCTCAAGGGAAAATGCTGATCACCCGGTGTTCTTCAATCCCCCCGCAATTCCGTTCACGGTTAGCTCCATCACGGCGCGCGTGCCTTCCTGATTACGTTTGCTCAGTTTGCCCGTGCGGCGGCGGCGAAGCATCTCGACTTGCAGGTAATTCAGCGGATCGACGTAGGGATTGCGCAGCTTGATCGAGCGCGCGAGCACCGGTTCGTTTTCCAGCAATTCACGCTGTCCGGTCACGATCAAGACCGCCTTCTCCGTCAGCCGAAATTCTTCCTGAATCCGGGCAAAGATTTTTTCCCGGATGCGTTCGTCGGTCACCAGCGAAGCGTAAACGCGTGCGATCGACATGTCGGCCTTGCACATCGTGAGCTGGGCGTTGGCGATCAGGGTCTGGAAAAATGGCCAGCGCTGGTACATCTCGCGCAAAAGTTTCGTGCCGGCCGGACCGCGCTCAAGAATCGTCTGCAATCCCCGCCCGAGCCCGTACCAGCCGGGAAAATTGAAGCGGCTTTGCATCCACGAAAACACCCAAGGAATCGCGCGCAGGTCTGCCACGCTGAAACTCCCCTTGCGCCGGAAGGTCGGACGCGAGCCAAAGTTGAGGTCGCTGATTTCGTCAATCGGCGTCGCCTGGCGCCAGAAATCCAGAAATTCGGGATCGTCGTGCACGCAAACCTGGTAAGCGGCCAATGCCTTCGCACTCATCTCCTCCATCGCCTTTACCCAATGCGCCGGCAGCTTCCGCGCGCCGCTCTGCGCTTCATTCGAGCCCAGCAAAACGCCGTACGCCATCTGCTCCAGGACGCGGTGAGCGAGATCCACATCGTGGTAACGGGTCGAGAGCACCTCACCCTGCTCCGTGACGCGGATGCCGCCATCCTTCAAACCCACCGGCTGCGCAAGAATGGCCTTGGCCGCGGGCCCGCCGCCGCGGGCGATGCTGCCACCGCGCCCATGGAAAAGCGTGACCTTCACCTTGTGCTTCGCGCACACCCGCATGATCGCATCCTGCGCCTGGTAAAGCGCCCAGTTCGCCGTGAGATAGCCACAATCCTTGTTACTGTCCGAATAACCGAGCATGACTTCCTGCAGGTCGCCGCGGCCGGCGATCAGCGCACGGTACGCAGGCAGCCCGAGCAGCCGGTCCATCATCGCGCCCGCGCGCCTCAGGTCGTCGATGGTCTCGAACAGCGGCGCAATGTTGAGGTCGAGCACGGGCTTCGGCCCTGGACGCAGCAGCCCCGCCTCGCGCAAAAGGATCGCCGCTTCGAGAATGTCACTCACCGCGTTGGTGTTCGAGATGATGCAGGTCGGCAGCGCCGCCTTGCCGAAGCGCGCCTGGATGGCCTGCGCCGCATCGAGGATCGCAAGCTCATTGGCCGCCAGCTCGCTGTAGGCCACGAAAGGCGAGCGCAGCAGGCGCGCGGTGCCAAGCTCAGCGAGCAGGAACGCGATCTTCGCTTCTTCGTCCAGCTTGGCGTAGTCCGGGGCGGCGCCCGCAAGCGAAGCGAGTTCGGTCACGACGGATTCATGCACGCCGCTGTGCTGGCGCAGGTCGACCGACGCGAGGTGGAAGCCGAAAGCCTGGGCCGCGTGGCGCAGCCGCATCAGCCGCCCGTACACCACGCGCGCGCTGCCGTGGGTGCGCAGCGACTCGATCAGCGTGTCCAGGTCGTGGACAAAATCGGCGCTGGCCGCGTAAGGCCGGGCGGCCGCCAGCGGGCGGCGCAGCGCGTCGCGATGGCCTAGCGCGACCGACGTCGCGGCGAGGCGCGCGTACACGCCGGTCAGCGCGCGCCGGTACGGCTCGTCGCTCCGCTGGTCGGACGTATCGCCGGCCGCATCTGCGAGGCGCTTGAGCGCAGGCGAGATGCCGACGCGCTGCAGGGACAGGCTCAGCTCGCGGCCAAGCGCGTGGCTCTCCTCCAGGTAGTGGGCCAGCGCGAGCGCCGATTGCCGCTCCAGGGCATAGGTGAGCGTTGCGTGCGTCACGAAGGGATTGCCGTCCCGGTCCCCGCCGATCCAGCTGCCCATGCGCAGCATTTGCGGCGCCGGCAGGCGGCTGCGATAGCGCGCGTGCAGCTCGGCGTCGATTTCCTCGATCAGCCGCGGGATCGCCGCGAGGAACGTGTAGCTGTAGAACGACAGCGCGTTGTCGATCTCGTCCTGCACCGTGAGCCGCGCCGCGCGCAGCATGCGGGTTTGCCAGAGGATCAGGATCATGCGGCGCAGCGCCGCTTCATCCGCCGACGCCTCTTCAGGGGTCTGGCGCGCGCGGTCGCGCTGGTCGAGCAGGCGCGCGATCTCGATATGGGCGTCGAGAATGCTCTTGCGCTGCACTTCGGTGGGATGCGCGGTCAGCACCGGCATCACCAGG
>JANYDX010000317.1 GCA_025363395.1 Verrucomicrobiota bacterium | reverse complement strand
CAATGACCACACCGAGCGTGACCAGCCAGATTTTGAGCAGGTGAGCCCCGGGCTGGGCGATGGAGTGGCGGGTTGTGATCCGGCGTACGCCTTCGGCGACGGCGAG
The DNA here is from genome assembly GCA_025363395.1 of Verrucomicrobiota bacterium. Taxonomy (GTDB): domain Bacteria; phylum Verrucomicrobiota; class Verrucomicrobiia; order Opitutales; family Opitutaceae; genus Lacunisphaera. The sequence goes on along the minus strand of JANYDX010000317.1, from coordinate 1,945 downwards.
TTCCCAGGTTTGCAGCGTGGACCACGTATCGAGTTTGATGATTTGCGGTGGGGCGAACGAAACCGACCCGCGAAGGCCGTCGCCTGATGGGAAGCCGAGTGAGGGTTCCGCGTTTGTCACTGTCGGCGATCACCAGGGCGCGGTCGATGCCGGGCAGCGGGTGCTCGACGGTGGCGATGATAAATGCCTCCCATTTCCCGCGGATGGCCGCAACGTCCCGCTTGCCCGTCGCCATGAGCCCGTCGATCAGCGGGCTGTGTCCCAGCGTGCCCATCAGTACGACATCGGCCGCCGGGGTTGGAGAACCGGTGGAAAAAGGGGGTGTGCGGCCGGTGACGCGGCCAATGTCATCTTGGAGATCGCGCGTGGCGCGCAGCACGCCGGGCCAGTCGTTGCCAGCCGCCCAGAGCGGGGATACGACGCCATTGTTGACAAGGGCGACCGACCCGGGCGCGGATTGTGAATCGATGAAGGCTGCTTCGCCGAGGCGGGCAAATCCGGAGACGGGCAACAGGAGAAGTCCATTTCTACGCAGCAGAGAGAATACTGATTTCATGAGCTGGGCGGCGAAAGAAGAGGCGGCAGCTTGAGGACAGCCCGGGTCACGTTCCGGTCGGCGGGATCGCTCGGTCCAGTTCACTGAAGGTGAGGAAAATACAGTTATGGCGGCGGAGTTCGGCGAGAATGGCGGGCAGTTGCCGCCTGGTTTACGAGCGCCACTCGTGGAAGAGAATCACCGTCCCTTCGCTGATATCCGTTGTCGCCCGGTACAAAATCTCCACCGCCGGCACTTTCGGATCGTAGTCCATCGAAGCGACCAGTCGCCGCGGCGTGTATATGGCGAGGTTCTCCCGCGCCACGGCGGTGCGGACCCGGTCGTCCACTTCGATATAGGGCGGCCAGTACCACTTGGGCGCGGGGCCCACGGCGGCTGTGATTATTCGTTGCGCGGACGCCACTTCACGATCCAAGGCGGGAGCGTCGAGATCGCGCGGATGGGCATGGGTCTGTGAGTGATTCGCGATCTCGTGACCCGCGGCTGCGATGGTTTTCGGGGTCGCAGGATTTTCATTCACGCGATCCCCGACCAGTGAAAAGGTGACGTGAATTTTTTCCTGGGCGAGCAGGGCAAGCAACGGCTCGGCATTGCCTGGCCGCGGGCCGTCGTCGAAGACCAGGGCCACGCGCTTTGTCGGTGATGCCTGGGTAAAAACTGTCGCAGTCAGTGCGAGTAAGGCCGTCATTATTGAACGCATAATCATCAATCAGATTATCGGTAACGATATAGTTTCACCCGCTGAAGCGTGAAACGCCCGGGTTCAAGCCGCACGGGGCGGCCTTGATGGGTTTGATCGCCGTTGAGCCCGCGAATGTGCTGCCCTGGCCGTCGACATAGTGGCCTTCGGCGCAATTGAGGATGCCGATAATTGGGTCGCCGGGCGTCGGCGCGGCGAAGGTGATGGTCACCTCGATGCCGCCGAAGAGTAACTCATCCGGTCCGAGTTGGATGACGATGGCCCCGGCGGGCTGCAGTGTGCGGTTTGCTGATCGGTCGCCGGCCTCGTTGATCACTCCGTCGGCAATTCCGGGCGCTTCCAAGCGTTCGTAGGTAGCGCTCAAGGTGAGGCCGCCGAAAACCACATCGTGTGACTTGCGCTGCTCGGTCGCGGGTGGCAACAGCGCGGTCATGGTTCCCTTGCCTTGGTGGGCGGTGATAAGCGGCGTGAGCTGGCGCACCAGATCGTTGCTGGCCTTCATCAGGCTTGCCGCGGGATGAACCAAGCCGCTGCGCGGCGCAGGGGTACGGGCGTAGTGGGGAGAGCAAGCGGCATGAGGGAACGGTGGGCGGAGCTGGAGCTGTCGGCAAGTCTGGAGGCTATGTCCCTATCAAAATCCACCCGTAAAGTATCAACGCATTGCTCCACCGCCAAAGGTGGCGCGAACA
>JANYDX010000309.1 GCA_025363395.1 Verrucomicrobiota bacterium | reverse complement strand
ATCTGTCGCGGCCACCCCAGATACCGACCATGATAAACGTCGGGATCAGCGCCAGTTCGTGGAAAAAATAAAAGAAAAATACGTCCACCGAGGAGAAAACCCCGAGCAATCCGCCGTGCATGATGAGCAGGAGAGTCAGGTAAAGTTTCAGGCGTTCGGCTCCCGAGCGCAGGGCGTAGAGGCCCGCCGCCAGACCCACGATTGCCGCCAGCAGGAACATCGGCAGCGCGATGCCGTTGAGCCCCAGTTTCAGGGTGATGCCAAATCCCGCCAAGCCGGTATCAACGGTGCTCAGGTATTGGTATTGTCCGCCGCCCTCGGCCGGGAAGTGCCACCACAGCCAGAGCGCAATCAACGCCGGGACGATGAAGGCCACGGCGGCCAGCTTGGTGGAAAACCGCTTGGGCAGCCCGATCGCGATGATGAGCGCCGCCACGAGCGGCGTGGCAACGGCGAGCTGCAGAAGTTGGGGATTACAGGAATTCACAGATTAAAATACACCGGCGGCGAAGGCCCACAGGATCACCGCACCGAGCAGGAACCAATAGACGTAAACGTGAAGACTGCCGGTATAAAGAGCGCGGGCGCCATAGCCCACAAAACCGACGAAGCCCGAAAAACCCTGGACGATGAGACCAGCGAGGACATTGCGATCGAAGAAATTCAACAACAGCGCGAACCGATGCTGGATCTTGGCCACATAGTAATTGTAGAGGCGGTCGAACGATTCCTTGAGCCATTCCAGCAAGCCGAACAAGGCGGGGGATTTTTCTTCGAGGGTGTCGGTCGCCGACGACTTGTAGAAAAACAGGGCTGAACCAGCGCCGACGATCAAAATGCCCAGCGAGATGAGCAACATCGTGGTGTGGGCCGAGCCCTCGGCTTCCGGCACCAGGTGCGCAATCGACCCAGCCAGCTTGCCGAACACGCCCGAGTAACCACCGGCGATGGAAAGCGCCGCCAGAATGATCAACGGCAGGGTCATCGATACGCCGCTTTCATGGGCGTGGGCCGCGCTCTCAGAGCGGGCTTCGCCGAAAAAGGTGATTTTCCACATCCGGATCATGTAGAAAGAAGTGAGAACGGCGGTGAACACGAGAAGGCCAAACACCGCCGTGTTTTTCTCCATCGCGAGATAGAGAATCGCATCCTTCGAAAAGAATCCGGCCAGGCCGGGCATGCCAACGATCGCCAACACACCAATCGTAAAGGTCCAGAAAGTCACCGGCATCTTCTTCCACAATCCGCCCATCTTGAAAATATCCTGCTCATGGTGGCAGCCATGAATCACGGAGCCTGAACCGAGGAACATGAGCGCCTTGAAGAAGGCGTGAGTAGTGAGGTGGAACATCGCGGCGCCGACGCCGGCGGCCAGAAATCCCCGGCCCACAGTCTCCAATGCGGCGAGATCTTCTGAGTGGCCAACGCCAGGTAGCCCAAGAGGGTAAATTGGCATTTCAAGACTACCCAACCCAAACGCTGCGACCATGTACCCGAGCTGCGAGAGCGTGGAGTAAGCCAGGACTTTCTTGATGTCGCGCTGGACGATGGCGCAGAGCGCGGCGTAGAGCGCGGTGATCGTGCCGATCCACATGATGACGTGAAGCGCCTGCGGCACCATGAGCGGCTCGATCCGGCAAAGCATGTAAATACCGGCGGCGACCATCGTGGCGGCGTGGATGAGCGCGGACACCGGGGTCGGGCCTTCCATCGCGTCAGGCAACCAGACTTGCAGTGGCATTTGCGCCGACTTGCCCATTGCACCGCAAAACAGCAGCAGCGGAATAGCAGTGCTGAACACGTGATGGTCGCGGAGTTCATCGAGACTGACCGTGCCGTTCAGCCAGTAGCACATGATGATCCCGAGCAAAAAACCGAAGTCGCCGACGCGATTGACGATGAAAGCCTTTTTCGAAGCGTCGGCGGCGGATTGCTTCTCGTGATAATGGTTGATCAGCAGGTAGGAACTGAAACCCACCAGTTCCCAGAAAATGAAAATCATGAACAAATTGTCGGCCAGAACGATGCCGAGCATGGAGAACATGAAGATCGACAATCCGCCGAAGAACCGCGCGCGCGCCGCGTCGTCGTGCATGTAGCCGAGCGAGAAAACGTGGATCAGGAAACCCACGAAGCTGACCACGAAGAGCATCAGCGCCGCAAGATCGTCGAATTTGAACCCAAGCTTCACGACAAAGTCGCCGAAGCGCAGCCATTCCCAGGAAGCGGGGAAATTCCGGGCGCCGCCGAAGATCAGCTGCAGGGAAAGCACGGCGATCGAACCGGCCGCCGCCGTGGAAATCCACGAGGCCAGCGTGCCCTGTTTGCGCAGGAACAATGCGATCAACGCCGCCGAGGCGAGCGGGATGAGAAGGATGGCGAGAGCGGTAGTGACGGGCGACATCAGGAAAATGACGAATGACGAATGACGAAATGCGGACAGAAAGCATTGCCGTCACGACACTGCGTCGTGAAACCAGCCAGGCATTCGTCATTCGTCATTTGGATTTTCATGCTCAGTGCTTCAGCGCATTCAGTTCCTCGACCGCGATCGTGTGGCGCTTGCGGAACAGTGCGACGATGATGGCGAGGCCGACGGCGACCTCGGCCGCCGCGATGGTGAGGATGAAGAAAACAAAGACGCTGCCGTCCAGCGTGCCATTGAAGCGCGAGAAAGCGACCAGCGCGATCGTCGAAGCGATGAGCATCAGCTCCAGGCACATATAGATCACGAGCGTATTCTTGCGGAGAAGCACGCCAATGAAACCGAAGGCGAACAGCAGCGCGCTGATGAAAACGTAGGCGTTTAAACCGAAGGAATTCATGGCGCTTTCTCCGTTACGTCGAACCGCTTGCTCAGGACAATCACGCCATTTTGATCCTCCTCTTGCCGCTCGCCTCGGCGGTGGTGATTGCGCTGTTCCTGCGCAAGCGCGGCGCGCTG
>JANYDX010000133.1 GCA_025363395.1 Verrucomicrobiota bacterium | reverse complement strand
ATCGCGGCGAAAGGGAGGCTGCCACTGAGCGTCATCCCAGGCCATTGAGGGCAACAGCCCCTACCCACCGCCCAAAGCTCACTTGCTGGAAATAAACCCGCGTTCGCTCTTGTCGGCGAAGGCGAGGAAATGCTTGAACTCGGGCGTGCTGCTGAGCACGTGTTCGCGCAATTTTTCCAGCGCCTGCGTGCGGTTGTGGCCGGTGCGGAACACCATGCGAAAAACCTGTTTCACCGCCTCCAGTTGCGCGACGCTGAAACCGTGCCGCTCCAGGCCGACCTTGTTGATGGAGCGGGCAATCGCGGGATTGCCGTCGGCGATCACGTAGGGCGGCACGTCCTGCACGATCTTTGACATCGCGCCGAGCATGGCGTGGCAACCGAGCCGGCAGAACTGATGCACCCCCGTGCCCCATCCGATGTTGACGTAGTCCTCGACGAGCACGTGGCCCGCGAGCGCAGTCTGCGCGCTCATCACGAGAAAATTTCCGACCACGCAATCGTGCGCGATGTGACTGTAGGCGAGCAGGACGTTGTCGTTGCCGATGCGCGTGAATTCGGCGTCATTGGTCGCACCGTGCACGCTCACGTATTCGCGAAAAACGTTCCGGTCGCCGACGATCAGGCCGGGCTCGCCGCCTTTGAATTTGAGGTCGTGGGTCTTGGTGCCGACACACGCAAAGGGAAAAATCTCGCACTGCCGGCCAATCGTGGTGCGGCCTTCCACATTGCCATGATGGTGGATCACCGTGCCTGATCCGACAACCGCCTTGGCGCCCACGTAGGCATAGGCGCCGACAAAGACATCCTCGGCCAGCGTGGCGCCGGGTTCAATGATGGCAGTGGGATGGATCTGCTGCGCCATAGTCCTAGTCCAAGGCGCTGCTGTCCACGGTGGCGAACATCAACTCGGCCGAGCAAACCGCCTGGCCGTTGACACTGCACTCCCCCTCGGCGCAGGCGATACTCCCGCGCAATTTGGTGAGTTTGACCTTGATGCTCAGTTGGTCGCCCGGTCGGACGGGCTTGCGCCATTTGACCTTGTCACAACTCATGAGGAGGGCCGTTTTGCCCTCCATCGTTATCCGGCGAATCATGAGAATACCGGCGGCCTGCGCGATTGCCTCGACCTGCAACACCCCCGGCATGACGGGATTCCCCGGGTAGTGACCTTGGAAAAACGGCTCGTTAATCGTGACGTTTTTGATGGCCGTGAGCTCCAATTCGGAAAGCTCGACGACGCGATCAATCATTACAAAGGGATAGCGGTGGGGCAGCGTGTCGAGAACGCGACGGACATCGAGGCTGGTTTCGGTCGCGATCTCAGCCTTAGCCGCAGCGGGCTTGGCGGCCTTTTTGCCGCCTTTTTTCCACGCTTCGTACTTTTCGAAAAGAATCTTGGTCAGCTCCGCGTTCACCGCGTGGCCGGGCCGGGTGGCGACGATGTGCGCCTTGAGCGGCACACCGAGCAGGAGGATGTCACCAATGATATCGAGAATTTTGTGGCGGACAAACTCGTCGGCAAACCGCAGCGGCTCCTTGGAAATAATTTTGTCGCCCTTGATGACGACGGCGCAATCGAGGCTGCCACCCTTGATTTTGCCGAGTTTGATGAGCTCCTCGATATCCTCGTAAATCGTGAATGTGCGCGCCGCGGCGATCTGGGCCGCATACACCTCGGGATCGATGACGAGCGAAAGGTGCTGGGTGTGGATGCCACGATCATCCGCCGAAGTGCAGGTGATTTTCAGCCCGTCATAGGGCAACGCGATGACGGATGAATTCCCTCGGGCGACCGAAATGGTTTCGGTCAGGACAAAATAGTCGCGTTCGGCGTCCTGTTCGACGGGTTCGCCTTGCTGAATCAACTGCACGAAAGGACGGGCGGAACCGTCCAGGATCGGCGGTTCACTGGCGTCGATTTCGATCAGGACGTTGTCGATGCCACAGCCATGCAGCGCGCTGAGCACGTGCTCGACCGTGTGCAACTTGGCATGGCCCACCTGGATGGTGGTCGCGCGCACGAGATCGGTAATCTGGTCAACCCGGGGCTTGAGCTCGGGGTGCCCGTGGAGGTCCAGTCGTCGGAACACGATGCCGTGGTTCACGGGTGCTGGTTTAAAGGTCATATGCACGGCATCCCCGGTATGCAGGGCATTGCCCCTGATGGAGACCTCGCGCAAAAGGGTACGCTGCTTCATGTGTGTGTCGCGGGAGTGTCGGAAAGCGCTTACAAATGACAAGCTTGGAGATGGCCCGAGAGGGTGGAGAAACAAGAAAACCACTGGCGCCGGGGTGCGGCGTGCCAGCAGAACAGAGCCGGCACCGCGTCCTCCTCCGAGACGGCTGTTGACATCGCTGAAATCCCCTCGGTAATCCTATCCCCTTACGTAACTAAAAACCCTCGACCTGTAACCGTCATGCCCGCAGCCAACGACCTCCGCAAAGGCCAAGTCATCAATTTCAACGGTGAGCCGCACCTCATCATGGAGACGCAGCACCGCACGCCGGGCAATTTGCGCGCCTTCGTCCAGGTGAAAATGCGCAACCTGCGCTACGGAAAATCGCTCGAGCAGCGCTTCAATTCCCCCGATCACGTCGACGTCCTCTCCACCGACCGCCGCACCCTGGAATTCAGCTACGCCGACCGCGACACGTATTCGTTCATGGACCCGGAGTCCTTTGAAACCTTTGAGATCAACTCCACGATGATTGGCGAGTCGAAGTACTACCTGGTCGCCAACGGCAAGGCCGACGTGCTCTTCATCAACGACGTTCCGGTCACCATCGACATCCCGTCTTCCGTCACGCTCAAGATCACCGAGAGTTCCGACGGCATCAAGGGCGACACCGCCAGCAACGTGCAAAAGCCCGCCACCTGCGAAACCGGTCTCGTCGTCCAGGTTCCCCTCTTCATCAAGGCCGGCGAATTGATCAAGGTCAGCACCGCCGACGGCTCATATCTCGGCCGCGCCTGAGCGCCCGTTGCAACGGGTGGCGATAAAGACCGAACCGGCGATCAACCTCCTCCCAGCCCAGCCCGCGATTAACCTCGCGGGCTTTTTTGTGAAATCCAACAAAGGCCGGACGCGTGATCGTTAAACTTAAAAAACGCCGTTGAAACCACGGATTTCACGAATGACTACGGATGATCAATCAAAGACAAATCCGCCGGCTTTCATCCCGAAGGTGATACGATTCGAGCGGAAATTGCTTCCTGAATTATTTCTGTATCCGTGCATAGCTGTGGAATCCGTGGGTGAATGGATCGGTTGAACGGCGGAATCTAGGTTAAAGCGCCCCGCGATTCCCACCGCCCGGGCGGGCACAAGAGTCCACGCTGGCATCGGAAATGCCCCTGGTGGCAGGCGGTGCTGGCCAGCCACGGACTTTCTCCCAATGGGGTTTCTATATTTCTTTTGCGCGACGCGCACAGAACCGGATGCACCGCAGATGGAATCACCATGGCGCCGTGGTAAAACCGCGGGCACTCACGGCCGCAATGGCGGCTTTATAAGCCGCCGTCGCTTCGTCGATGCTGCTCGCGGACATATTAAGGTCGCGCAGCAGGCCGTCGCGGAGGCCGTAAATCCAACCGTGCATCGTGAGTTCCTGCCCGCGCGCCCACGCATCCTGCACAATGCTGGTCGAAACCACATTCGCCACCTGTTCGACCACATTCAGCTCGCATAACCGCGCGCTGCGCGCCGTGTCGTCAGGCAGCACACTGAGACAGTGGTCATGCTTGTCCCGGACATCCTGCACATGCCGCAGCCAGTTGTCCGCGAGCCCCACCCGCTCACAGCGGATGACTGTTCCCACGCCACCGCAGCCGTAATGGCCGACCACCATGATGTGCTTCACTTTCAGGACATCGACCGCGAACTGGATGACCGAAAGGCAATTCAGGTCGGTGTGCACGACCACATTGGCGATATTGCGGTGAACGAACACCTCGCCTGGCAACAACCCAATAATCTCGTTGGCCGGCACGCGGCTGTCGGAACAGCCGATCCAAAGGTACTCGGGATTTTGCTGACGGGACAGCTTCTGAAAAAACTGCGGATCACGCAGCTTGATCGACTCCGCCCACGCTTGGTTTTGGTCAAAGAGCTTGGTCAGACTTTGCATACGAAACGGATGTTTGATCTAGCGGGGATTTTGTCCACCTGGAATGTGCTAACAGAACGTCATGAATCGCCGTTCGCCGCTTGCTTCCCTGCGTTTCATGACGTTCTGCTGACAAAGTATTACATGGCCCTGACGATTTTCCCGAGTTTGTCAGCTAAGGTGCCGGTGCGTTTATTACCCCTATCCACCATGGCTGCGGCCCGTCCGCCAGCCGCTCCCGACCAAGCTCCGCCATGAAAACCCCTTCCCTCCTGCGAGTCATTGCCCTCATCACTCTTGCTACGAGCCTCGTCGCCGGGCCGCGTGATGCGCAGTGGAAAAAAGTGTATGAAGCCCAACAGAAGGGTCTGCCCAAGACGGCGATCGAGAAGTTGGAACCAATCATCACCGGGGCAATCGCCGATAGGACCTACGGGGAGGCGATCAAGGCCATCGGCGAAAAAATCATGTTTGAAAGCGACATCCAAGGCAGCAAGGCGGAGGACAATCTCGTCCGCCTGCAAGCCATGCTGCCAACGGCGCCCAGTGAGATCAAGCCGGTGCTAGAGGCGATTCTCGCGCAGGGGTACTGGCGCTACTTCCAACAAAATCGCGCACGATTCATGCAACGCAGCCAATCGGCCGAAGCACCGGGAATCGCGATCGAGGCATGGGATGTCGCCCGCATCCTCACCGAGATTGACCGTCACTTCACCGCCGCTCTGGCCGATGACAAATTCCTCAGGACCATTCCGGTTGCCGCATTGGGCGACCTGATTGAGTCCTCCACCGTGCCAGGCACCCACCGGCCATCGATGTTCGATTTCCTCGCTTATAACGCGCTGCAATTCTACCAAACCGGTGAACACGCAGCGCTCCACGCCGAAGACGAATTTGCCCTCGACGCAGACAGCCCGATCTTTGCCGATGCGACTGAGTTTATGGCCTGGCAACCGCTGGAGAATACTCACGACAGACCGGAAGCGACCGACGAAACATCACCGGCGCTCAAAGCGATCCTCCTTTACCAACGACTCCTGCGATTCCACCAAGCTGATCCTGATCGCGCCGACTACTACGATGCCGACTTGGCCCGGCTCACCTACGGCCACAATACCGCCGTCGGTGAAAATAAAGACGAGCGCTACAAAACTGCACTCAGGCGATTTATCGATGCCACCGCCAAACATGAAATCTCCGCCCGCGCCCTCGCTGCCCTCGCCACCCAATGCAAAGAAGAGCATGAACTGGCTCAGGCACATGATTTGGCCCAACGTGGTCTAACCGTGTTTCCCCAAAGCAGCGGTGCCTTGATGTGTTTTGATCTGAAACAACAGATCGAGGAGAAGTCCACTCAACTCGGGTCGGATCAAGTCTGGAACGCCAAGTGGACCACCCTCGATCTCACTTATCGCAACGTGACCAAAGTCTACTTTCGCGCCGTGCCAGCGACATTCGAGGATCCCGAGAAAATCCCGCTCAGTGACAGTTCCAAATACTCTGATGAGAGAGAACTCTATCAACGAGAAAAATACAAACAACTCCTCGCCGCCACACCCGTTCTGCGTTGGGAAGCCGACCTCCCACCAACCACCGATTTCAAGGAACACACGGCACGCCTGCCCACCCCGTCCTCGCTCAAACCTGGCTTCTACGACATACTCGTAAGCCACGATGCCTCCTTTGGGATCACGGATAACCGGATGAACACCGCCCGAGTCTGCGTCACCGATTTGGTCCTTATTCGCCAAGCCCACGCCGACGCCCCCTATTTAAGAGGATTTCTTCTCAAGGCCGGCAGTGACGAGCCGGTCGCGGGCGCAACCATCCACATTTGGCAGTACGGCGGTATGTACGATCAAAAGTATAAACCAATCGCCCCCATCAAAACCGATGAAAATGGTCGATTCTCTCTTTCGTCGAGTGGCGCCGTGATCCTCTTCGCCGAGTCCGATGGACAAGTGATATCCAGTAGCGCTTTCGGTGTCGGTCCTGAGCATCATAACGGCAACAGCGATTCACAAACCGTACTTTTCACCGACCGGGCACTCTATCGGCCCGGACAAACAATCAGTTATAAAGGTATTTGCCTGCGAGCAACCCAAGCCAACGCCAACTACCAGACACTGAATCAGGCATACGTTACGGTTATATTTCGCGATGCGAACGGCAAAGAGATTTCTCGCGCCGACCATCATGCCAATGACTACGGCTCGTTCAGCGGCACATTCACTGCACCGCGCGATCGGCTGACGGGACGAATGAGCCTGCAGGTGGAATACGGCAGCTTGACCGGAGCGACCGTTATCAACGTCGAGGAATACAAGCGCCCAAAATTTCAGGTCGAGCTCGCGGCGCCCACCGAAGCCGTAAAACTATCTTGCCCAGTCCTGCTTACCGGTAAAGCCACCGCCTATACTGGTGCCGCCATTGGCGGTGCCCAGGTGAAATGGCGGGTCGAACGTGCGGCACGACTTCCCGCTTGGTGTTGGTGGCGGCAACCGCCCGCCACTGGCAAGGCCATCGCCCACGGCACCGCGACGTCAGAATCGGACGGCACCTTCAAAATCAAGTTCACCGCAACGCCCGACCGATCTCTACCCGGAAAGTTAGAACCGACCTTCACCTATTCGATCCACGCTGATGTCACCGACACCACAGGAGAAACTCATTCCGATGATCGCACTCTGCCGGCTGGCTACACGGCCCTGACCGCATCGCTCACCATTTCAGAATGGCAGACGGTTGATCACCCGGTCGAAATCACTATTGGCACTCATTCACTCGAGGGCACGCCCCAGCCAGCACATGGAACGCTCTTAGTCCGCACCCTGAAACAGCCTGAAAAAGTCGAACGCACTCCGCTACCACGCGTCAATGGTTGGCAAGCGCTCAACCCAGAAGAACCTTTCGCCGATTCATCAAATCCCGATTCGTGGGACCTCAATCAAGCAGTCGCTGAGCAGACCTTTCAGACTGACAACACGGGCAAAACCCAAATCGCGATGCCGCTAAAAGCCGGCATCTATCGTGTCTCCCTGGAGACGATGGATCGTTTCGGCAAAAAGGTAACCGCGCGTAAAACGGTGCAGGTCGTCGATCCAGCCAAACGGCACCATGAAATCAAACTGCCAAATTTTTTCGCCGCGCCAGCGTGGTTGATCGAGCCAGGCGAAACGTTCTCCGCGCTCTGGGGCACCGGCTATGACATCGGTCGCGCCTTTGTCGAATTGGAGTGCGATGGCAAACCGCTGAAGAGTTATTGGACGGCGGCCGACCGAACGCAGGAACTCATCGAGCTGCCCATCACGGAGGAGATGCGGGGTGGGGTCTCCCTTCGGGTCACGTCCGTCCGCGAGAATCGCGCCTATTTCAACCAGCGAATCATCGACGTACCGTGGTCAAACAAACAGTTGAGCCTGAAGTGGGAGAGCTTCCGCACCAAACTCCTGCCAGGCCAGAACGAGACGTGGACGGTGATCGTGTCTGGGCCCGATGCGAAGTGCACTGCCGCTGAAATGGTCGCCACCCTCTACGATGCATCACTCGATCAGTTTGCGCTGCTCCGTTGGCCATCATCATTCGATGTATTCCGTCATGAATACGACACGGTTCATTCCGTGCTCGAAAATCCGGCGATCAGTATCGGGGTATCTTTCCCGCGATACACGTCACGGTCTATCGACTGGTCCGACGGCGATTTTACGCGCGACTTCATCCACAAACTTTGGGGCTGGGGAGATAACGACCTCGTATTATCCCCTTTTACGGTGAGTGCTGATCGCAATGAAGGCCATCGAGTGACCCACACCATGGCGGGAACGCGTATGCGCTCTGAACCAAAGAATGTGCGTTCGCCGATACCGGTTCCGACCCAGCAATTTTTGAAAGAGACTGGATCGGTCGGACCCACGCCAGACCTCAGCAAGGTCAACGCGCGAACGAATCTGAACGAAACCCCCTTCTTCTTCCCTCACCTGCTCACGGACGACAACGGGGTTGTGAAGATTCAATTCACCCTGCCGGAGGCGTTGACCGAGTGGAAATTCCTCGCCTTCGCTCACGACCAGAAACTTCGCGCCGGATTCCTTGCCAGCAAGATTATCACGGCCAAGGACATCATGGTCGAACCGAACCCGCCGCGCTTCGTGCGCGAAGGCGATGTGATCGAGTTCACGGTCAAGGTCAGCAACCAGTCGGATAAACCGCAAACTGGCCAGGTCAGGCTCACGTTCGCCAATGCCGCCACGTTGCAGTCCGTTGACGATGCGCTCGATAATCACGCCACCGAACAAGCCTTCGATGTGCCCGCGAAACAATCTCGCAGTTACTCGTGGCGCATCGCGGTGCCGGATGGAATGGGCTTTCTCCTGTACAAAGCGGTAGGCGCAACGGCGCAAGCCAGCGATGGCGAGGAAGGGTATTTGCCGGTACTCAGCCGGCGGATTCTCGTGACGGAATCCCTGCCCTTGCCCATCCGTGGCAAGACGACCAAGCAGTTCGATTTCAGTAAGCTCCTCGAGTCCGGCCAATCCAATACGCTCCATAGCCAGTCGTTGACCGTGCAGATGATGTCTCGACCCGTGTGGTATGCCGTGATGTCGCTACCATACCTGATGGAGTATCCCCACGAATGCAGCGAGCAGCTCTTCAGCCGGCTCTACGCCAATACACTTGCCCGTCACATCGCCAACTCCGATCCCAAGATTCGCCGCATATTTGATCTCTGGAAAGACACCGATCAATTCGCCAGTCCACTGGAAAAAAACCAGGATCTAAAATCCTTGATGCTCGAAGAAACACCCTGGCTCCGCCAGGCAATCACCGAAAGCCAGAGTCGCAGGAACACCGGAATCCTCTTCGAAAACAACCGCCTTGACGAAGAATCCGCGCGCGCACTCCGCACCCTTTCAGAGCGTCAACTTAGTGACGGCCTCTGGTCATGGTTTCCCGATGGTCAACCCGATGTATATATCAGCCTCTACATTACAACCGGCTTTGGACGGCTGCGGCATCTCGGGGCGGACATCGGCGTCGCACCCGCCCTTGAATCACTCAACGCGCTCGATGCCTGGATGGAGCACGAGTATCGAAAAATCATTAGCTCCCCGCATCCTGAAAAATACATTCCAAATCCGACAGACGCCTTCTATCTGTACGGTCGCAGCTTCTTCCTTAAAGACCGGCCCTTGCCCCCGGAACACCAGGAGGCCATTGATTTCTTCCTCCGCCAGGCCCGCAGGTTCTGGTTAGATCTGGGCTATCGCCGAGGCCAGGCCCACTTGGCGGTCGCGCTGCAAAGGTTCGGTGACAATAAAACGCCGCAGGCTATCATGAGGGCAATCAGGGAACGCAGCGTGAGCAGTGAGGAGATGGGCATGTTCTGGCCCGAATCCGAACCGAGCTGGTCGTGGCATCGTGCTCCGATCGAAACCCAGACCATGATGATTGAGGCTTTCGACGAAGTCGCCCACGACCCACAGGCAGTGGAAGACTGCAAGGCCTGGCTCCTGAGCCAAAAGCAGACGCAAGGATGGAAATCCACCATGGCCACGGCGGACGCCATTTACGGCCTGCTGCTGCGCGGCGATAACCCACTCGCGAGCGATGCGCTCGTCGAAGTTTCACTCGGTGGCGAAACGATCAAACCCGAAAAGACCGAAGCCGGCACGGGTTTCTATGAGCAGAAGTTTGTCCATAACGAGATCAAGCCCGCGATGGGTGCGATCAGCGTGAAGAAGGTGGACGAAGGTGTCAGCTGGGGCAGCGTCCATTGGCAATACCTCGAGGACATGACCAAGGTCACGCCGCACGAGGGCACGCCGTTAAAATTAAAGAAGACGCTTTTCATCAAGGAAACGACCGCGAAGGGCCAGGTGCTGAAGGCGGTGAGCGGACCGATTTCCGTTGGCGATGAGCTGGTGGTTCGCATCGAACTGCGCACCGATCGCGACATGGAATATGTCCACCTGAAAGACCAACGCGGCAGTGGAACCGAGCCGGTCAACGTCCTCAGCCAATACAAATTTCAAGACGGCCTCGCCTACTACGAAAGCACGCGCGACACCGCCAGTCACTTCTTCATCGATTACCTGCCGAAGGGGGTTTACGTCTTCGAATACTCAACGCGTATCCAGCTCAAGGGAAACTACCAGACGGGCATTGCCGAAATTCAGTGCATGTACGCGCCGGAGTTCAACAGCCACTCGGAGAGTTTTACTTTGGATGTAAAATAGAGCAGAGTTGAATTGGATGAAGAAAGCTCGCGGTCAGTCCGGTCCCACCAAGCCTGCGCCACCCCCGGCGAGGGATGGAGTCAGCCCAAGCAGTATAGTTTTGCCAGAGGGGCCTTGGCTGACGGTGGTCGACTTCCTGATCCAACGCTTCCCGGACATCCCGGCCGAGGCTTGGACCGCCCGCATGCAGGCGGGCGACGTGCTCGATGAGCAGGGCTCCGCGATCGACCCGCAACGTCTTTATCAGCCCCACTTGCGCCTCTATTATTACCGGGCCCTCACGGCGGAGCCGCGCATCCCGTTCGAAGAGGTCGTGCTGTTTCAAGACGATTATATCGTGGTCGCGGACAAGCCCCATTTCCTTCCGGTCATCCCTTCCGGACGCTACTTACAGGAAACCTTGTTGGTACGGCTCAAGCGCAAACTCGGCATCGAAACGCTCGCGCCCATTCACCGCATCGACCGGGAAACAGCGGGGTTGGTGGTTTTCACCATTCAGCCATCAACCCGCGGCACCTACCAGGATCTGTTTCTACAGAAATCGATTCGAAAGCAGTACGAGGCCATCGGACCGTGGCGACCGGAGCTAAAGCTGCCGCTGACCTATCGCAGCCGTTTGGAAGACCACGGCGAACATTTCATGCAGGTTCGTGAAATTGAAGGTGAACCAAACTCAGAGACACAAATTGAGTTGATCGAAGTGCAAGGAGCATCCGCACGCTACCGCCTGTCTCCCATCACTGGTCGCAAACACCAGTTGCGCGCGCATTGCGCCGCACTGGGCATTCCCATTTACCACGACCGGATCTATCCGCAGCTCCTGCCGGAAAATAGCGACGACTATGCCAAACCCCTGCAACTGCTCGCGAAGTCCATTGCTTTCCGCGACCCCATCAGCGTCGAACAACGCAGTTTTAGCAGCGCGCGAACTTTGATGATGGGCACGTAAATAAAGTGCCGGACAAATAGGAATTGGGCCGTAACCTTCCCTTCATAGCAGTCCACAAATTGCAGGCTTGGTTTTACGCCGCGACTCTTTGCCGAGGCGACAGCCGCAGACCTTAAGCAGCGCGCACTTCAGCCCGCGCCCCAAACACGAACCCGCGGGCGAAAATATCGCACTACTTCCTACACCACCCGCGCCCACAGCAGCTTGAGATAGCGGCTTTCGAGACAATTGGAAAAAACCGGATGATCCACGCCCGGACCTGTCCGATCAAAAATCTGCAGGCGGCGGTTGAGGCGGTGAACCCCTTTGATGACGCATTCCTCGAATGTTTCGAGCGAGACGAGGCCGGAGCACGAGCAGGTCACAAACAAACCGCCAGGCTTCACCAAACCGGCAGCGAGCTGGTTTAGGTCGCCATACTTCCGCAGGCCTTCCGCGGCGAACGCGGGCTCACGGGTCATGACAAACTTCGGCGGGTCGCAAATCACCGCGTCGAATTTTTCCCCGTTCTTCTGCATCTGCCGGGCATAGGCGAACGCGTCGGCATGCACCCACTTCAATTTGTTCGGTGACACCTGATTCAGATTCGCATTGCGCCGGCCCTGCACGATGACCGCTTCGTCGAGGTCGACCGCCGTCACTTCCGTCGCGCCGCCCAGAATCGCGTTGATGGAAAATCCGCCCGTGTAGCTGCAGAGATCGAGCACGCGCAAGCCTTTCACAAGCTGGCCAAAACGGCGGCGGTTGTCGCGCTGGTCGCAGAAGA
>JANYDX010000131.1 GCA_025363395.1 Verrucomicrobiota bacterium | reverse complement strand
CCCGTGCTCGCCGCGTTTTTCGTGGCGGCTTCGATGGCCAGCATCGGTTTGCCCGGCTTTGCCAATTTCTGGGGCGAGCTGACCGTCTTTGTCGCCTTGTGGAATTTCTCGCATTGGATCACTGCCGTCGCGGTGGCGGGTGTGGTCATCTCCGCGGTCTATGGACTGCGCGCCGTGGCCCGCATTTTCTTCGGACCGCAGACGGAGCCGCTCCAGCGCGTGTTTGCCCAGCATCCGCCGCTCGATCTCGACTGGCTCGAGCGCCTGCCTGCGCTCATCCTGTTGGCGACGCTCCTCTTCTTTGGTTTCTATCCGCGCGCACTTTCGCACCCGGTTGATCAGGCGCTGAGCCGTCCGGCGGCTGCGGCTGATGCCACCCTCTCTTTTCACCGCTGATTTCCCGCCGCCATGTCCACGGAACTTCTCAAAGCAATCGCTGACTCGAATCAATGGTGGGCCATCGGGCCGGAAATAATTCTGGCATGCGCTGCGCTCGGTTTGCTGGTGCTCGAAATCGTCCTGCCCAAGGATCAACACCGCTTCATTCCCGCTTTTGCCATTCTCTCCCTCGTCATGGTGCTGGCGGCGGTCGCGTTCAATTTCGACAAGATCTGGGGTGGAGAGGAAATTTTTGGCGGACTCATCCGCCTGAGTTCAGCCGGCCAGGTTGCGCGGATCTTTTTCCTGCTCTCCTCGCTGCTGGTGCTTTTCCTGGCGTCCATTTGTCTGCCGCGGACGCGGATGCCGCGCGTCGAATTTTCCCACATCGTATTGGTGGTGACGGCGGCGCTGATGCTGCTGGCGCAGAGCAATCACTTCGAGATGTTCTTTGTGGCGCTGGAGACGGTGACCATTGGTTTTTATATTCTCGTCAGTTATTTTCGCGACAGTGCGCTTTCGCTGGAAGCGGGTTTGAAATACCTGGTACTCGGCGCGCTCAGCTCGGCCATCCTGCTGTTCGGCATTGTCCTGATTTATGGGGCAGTGGGCCGCGTCATGGTGGAGGATGTCGTCCACACGGGCTTCGAGTACGGTACGGTGGTGGAGTTTCTCCGCCAGCACCCCGACAATTTTCTCGCGACCGCGGGGGCGCTTCTCGTGATCGGCGGCGTCGCCTTCAAGATCGGTGCATTTCCCTTCCAGATTTGGATTCCCGATGTTTACCAGGGTGCGCCCACGCCAGTCACGGCCTTCCTGGCCGTCTCCTCCAAGGCCGCGGGTTTTGCCGTGCTCCTGGTTTTGGTGAACCAGGTTTTTGCTCCGCTGGCCAGTGTGTTGATCCCGGTGCTGTCGCTCATGGCCGCCGCGACGATTATTTTCGGCAACCTCTCGGCGCTCAATCAGCGCAATGACAAACGGCTGATGGGCCTGTCCGGTGTTTCTCACGCGGGTTATCTGCTCCTCGGAGTGGTCGCATCGCTGACGGTGCCGTGGGCGGGTGGGGCGGTGTGGTTCTACCTTTTCACCTACATGCTGGCCTCGATGGCCGCATTCGGCGTCATGGCCCACTTGGGCAGGACGGAAGATGCAGGCCGGGAGCTCGACGACTACCATCGACTCGCGAAGGATCGTCCGTTTCTCGGCGCAATTCTCGCGGTCGCCGTGGGTTCGCTGGCCGGCATCCCGCCGCTGGCCGGATTCATGGGGAAGCTGTTGCTCTTCGTCGCGGCCTTTCAGGCGCATCTTTACTGGCTGCTGGCCGTGGCGATCATCGGCGTTGTGCTCTCGATTTTTTATTATTTCGGCTGGATCAAGGCCGCCTATTTTGAAGCTCCGTCCAGCGTTGAGGCACACCAGTCCGACGCCCCGGTTGCCCCCGTTATTCCGTGGGTGAGTGTCGCCACGCTGACCGTTCTCGCTCTGGCCACGGTACTGCTGGGGTTTTATCAAGCGCCGCTGACGAGTTGGCTGTTGAAGTAAGAGGCAAGGGTTGATCCCGGTTTCCTGAGGTACTCGAACATTGAAGCTGGTTTTTGTCGCGAAGGAGCGAAGTTGTGCGAAGGACGGTTGAATAAAGATTCCCGACGCAGCTGCGAGGTATTGGCTCTCCCCTCGCCGTGGCCTTTCCTCTGAACTTCGTGTCCTTCGGCGCCTTCGCGAGACACACCGTTTTCCAAGTGCTGGGTATTTCTGAAACGGGTCCAAGTCAGTTTTCAAAAATCAAGTTGCCGCTGTTCGATGATCTCACGATCTTCAAGATTTCCTCGGTCCTTAGTCCTCGCTTAAGGCGTGTTGAGTGATTTAAGCCACGCGGTCACCAGAGCGACATTGTTGGCATCAGGTTCACTGCTGCCGACCGGCGGCATCTGGCCGTCGCCCCGGGTGCTGATCTTGGCGAGCAAACGGGAGTGTGCTGC
>JANYDX010000278.1 GCA_025363395.1 Verrucomicrobiota bacterium | reverse complement strand
TGATACGCGCGAGTCCAGTCTTCGCCGAGCCCAACCTCGCGTTCCGGAACCTGGGAAATTTGCATTTTGAGAATGTCAGCCGCAGCTGGGGTTTGGATCAGCGAGGCGTCAGTTTCGGCGCCGCGTTCGGTGATTTCGACGGCGACGGAGATCTCGATCTGGTTTACGCCAACTATGAGGGCGGCGTGACGATTCTGCGCAACGACTGCCCCACCGGGCATCGTTTGATGGTTTCGTTGCACGGGACGCAATCCAACCGCTTCGGCGTGGGCGCGACGGTGCAAATTGAAACGGCCGCCGGCATGCAGGTGCGGCAACTGGTACTCGCACGCGGATACCTCTCGGGCAGCGAACCGATCATGCACTTCGGTCTGGGGGCTGACGACCGAATCAACCGCTTGACCGTCGCATGGCCGAGCGGAGAGAGCCAGACGTTCACCGACATTGCGGCCGATCAGAAACTGACGATCACAGAACCCCGTTCCGAATTGGCGGAAGCGGTTTCGCGACACGATGCCTCGCCGGAATCGCGACGCAAAACCGCGTCTGCCCTCAATTCACGCGGACTATTTGCCGAGGTCAGTGAAGTGGTGGGGCTTTCCCTTGCCTCCCGTGAAATCGCCGTGGATGAGACCGCCCGCCAACCCCTGCTGCCCATGCGTCACAACCGCAACGGACCCGCGCTCGCAATCGGCGATCTCAACGGCGATGGGATAGACGATGTTTGGGTGGGAGGAACGGGTGGTGATCCCGCACGCATCATGCTGGGCACGGCGGCCGGACGTTTTGTGCCGTCAACCCAACGGCCATTTCCAATGACGTCCACGGTCAACGACGGGCCCGCTCTCGTGTTCGATGCGAATGGAGACGGGGCGAATGATCTGCTCGTCACCAAAGGCGGCGCGAGCCAGCCCGCCGGATCGCCGGATTATCGCTCGCAGCTTTTCCTCAACAACGGTCACGGCGGATTGGAAGCTGCCCCTGCCGGCTTGTGGCCCGCCCCCGCCCTGAGTGTGGGCGCGGTGGCGGCGGCGGACTTTGATCGCGACGGGACACTCGACGTTTTCATCGGAGGTCGCGTGGTTCCCGGGCAATATCCCACCACGCCGGCCAGCGTGCTGCTGGCCAATCGAGGCGGGCGCTTTGTGGATGTCACCGCTGAGATCGCGCCGGCTTTGGCGGAAGTGGGCATGGTGACTTCAGCGTTGTGGAGCGACGTCGATGATGATGGCTGGCCGGATCTGCTGCTGACTTTGGAGTGGGGCAACGTTAAATATTTTCACAACGATCACGGCCGGAAATTTGAAGACTTAACCGGGTCGGCTGGTTTTGCGGCGGCGGGAAGTGGCTGGTGGAATTCACTCGCGACCGCGGATTTTAATGGCGATGGCCGGCCCGATTATGTCGTGGGCAATCTGGGCCTGAACACTTCATATCGCGCCACGCCGGAATATCCCGCCCTTCTCTACGTCGGTGATTTTTCAGACCGCGGCGTATCCCAGCTGATTGAGGCGTATTATGAAAACGGCGTGCTTTTTCCCCGTCGCACCCGTCAGGAACTGGCGGTCGCCCTCCCCGCTCTCCGCAAACGCTTTCCCAAAATCAACGACTATGCCCGGGCGACGCTGACCGGGTTGGCGGGAGAAGGCCGGCTCGCGTCCGCGCAACGCCTGGCCGCGACGGAATTCCGCAGCGGTGTTTTCCTCAGCCAGCCAGACGGGCGCTTTTCATTCCTCCCGCTGCCCGTCGAGGCGCAAATCGCGCCCCTGCAGGGAATGGTGGCGGGCGATTTCGACGGCGATGGCTGCGCTGATATCTATGCCGTGCAAAATTCCTTTGCCCCGGTTCCGTCGATCGGACGATTCGACGGCGGCCTCGGTCAATTCTTTCGCGGCGATGGTCACGGGCATTTCAGCGCTGTGCCGCTTTCAACCAGTGGACTGATCGTCCCTGGCGATGCCAAGGCCCTCGTTGTGCTCGATCTGAATCGGGACGCCCGGCCGGATTTTCTCGTGACGCGCAACAACAGCACCACGTTGGCGTTCGAAAATCAGGGAATGGTAAGCCGGCACTCCCTGCGCATCTTGCTGCGGGGAGATGCCGGAAACCCGACCGCGGTGGGCGCGCGCATCACGGTGCAACTCCGGGACGGTACCACCCAAACCAGTGAGATCTACGCGGGCGCGGGTTACCTGAGCCAGTCAACGCCCGCATGTTTCTTTGGCTGGGTGGAAGGAAATCCACCGCGCGTGGTGCGTGTACGCTGGCCCTCGGGCAGCACGACGCAGCATGAAGTGCCAGCCGGTTCGAAGAGTCTCACGCTATCGGCGCATGAGAGTGGAGTGAAGTAAATCGCCGCCGCGAATCCCCGCCATTGTCCAAGCTTCCCGAGGCGGAGGTGGCCCTCATCTGAGTTCTTGTGCTTGCTGGAGCCACGCGGTCTCGCCGAAATCTTACCCGATTCAAGCCGAATGGGACGTCAGGATCGACGGTCTTTGGTCGTCTGGAAAGCCGGGCAGAAAAAACCCGGCGACTTTTGGTCGCCGGGCGTTTGTCTTACTGATCCACGACCGCCTGGCCGTGCTGTTTCAAAAACTCAGAACTCGAACGTATTGCTCAAATTCCAACCCATGCCTTCTTGAATGCGGTAGTGCGCAATCCGGCCATCAGGTTGAATCGCAATCGGGACGAGTTTGGATTTGCCCAGCGCATTGCTGAGGTTGAGCTGAATCCGCCAATTGACTTTTTGCAGCATCGGCAGTTTCCGTCCGTAGCCAAACCAGAGATCGACTTGCCCATCCGTTGGACCGTGCACAGGTTGGTTTACATCGTATTCCGTCAGGTCTTGCGGCAACACGCCGGCCACCTGCTTCAGACGATAACCGATGACAGAGCGATCCTCCCAGCGATAGCTGCCGCCAACGTAGGCGCCCTTCAACACGCCGTGGTCGAATTCGTACGTGTTGACGAAGTTGAACCTCCACGGACGAATCTCAGGCGCCGACGTGCTTTCCTGCGCCTTCAACAATTGGTACTTGGAGTAAAACTCAGCCCACATGTCGCGCACCCGGTAGTTCGAACCGGCCCACCAGAGACGGATATCGCCAGCCGGACCCGTATAGACGGGATTGCGTTGCTCGACCCACTTGGCGAGAGCGCCGCCGACATTGAAGCGGGTCGCCGTCGTTTTCGCCGCATTCGCGGAAATCCGCCAGTTCTTGACCGGTTGGGCGGTCAGTTCGAATTCATAACCTTCGGATTTGGTATCTCCGGTTGCAGTGAGACCGACTGGAGCGCTAGCGCCGAGACCATTGCGGTAGGCGGTGGGGCTGCTGTTGTTAATTCCCCAGGCTTTATAGAATTTGTCGCCAGCATAATTGCCATACCAGGCCGTGAGGGCCGCTTGCTTGGCGGTTTCACGTGCGGCATTGCCGGCTGTATCTGTGCCGAAGCCGTCGTAATAGCTGCCGTTATTCCAATTCCACTGCCAGTCCGCGCCATAATTGTCGCGGTAGTAACCGGCGAACTGCGTGCCCCACGCCTCGATGGAACCAATCTTGTAGAGATCGTCGACGGGCACTGAGGCATTGGTCACCACGGTTTTGAATTTATTGATCTTGAGGGACAGGCGGTCGTTGAGCGTCGTGATCACGACGCCGTAGTCCTTGGTCTCGCCGCTTGGGGCACCCAAGGGATCGCCGAAGA
>JANYDX010000268.1 GCA_025363395.1 Verrucomicrobiota bacterium | reverse complement strand
CACGGGTGTAGCCAAGCATCCGGCACAAGCTCGGGTTGGCATCAAGATACCGGCTTTCACCATCAGCGATAATGATGCCGTCCGGCGCGTAATCAAACAGCGTACGATAACGCGACTCGCTCACTCGCCGGGCTGCCTCCGCCTGCTTTCGCTCAGTGATGTCGCGCACGATTTTCGACGCACCGGTTACCTGTCCGCTGGCGTCCTTGATCGCAGAGACGGTGATTGAGACTGCAATGATCCGGCCATCTTTGCACACCCGCAAAGTTTCAAACGAGCGCACGGCATCACCCTGCCGGAGGCGGACGAGAATTTCTGCTTCCTCATTGTGCCGGTCTGGGGGAATCAAACGCATAATCGTCTGCCCCACCATTTCGTCCGCCGCATAACCAAAGATATTTTTTGCGCCCGTGTTCCAACTCGTGATCATACCTGCCAGGTCCTTGCCAATAATGCCGTCCTCCGAGAATTCGACGATTGCCGCCAGCTGTGCGGCCGTGGCCTCCGCCTTCTTACGCCCAGTGATGTCACTCATGACGCTCAGCGCACATGATTCGCCGTTGAGGGTGATCAGGCGCGTCGAAACAGCGAACCCCACCAGCCGCCCATCACTCAGCCGGAGGTCCGTCTCGTAGTTCAGGTATTCGCCTTTTTCCAGCAGGGTTCGCATGAACGCGAGCCGCTCTTCCTCATTCGGCCAGCTGGTGAAATCCGTGGTCGGCCTCCCGATGATCTCGTCGGGAGCACTGCCCCAAATGCGGCAAACTGTTTCGTTGGCGCGGACCACGGTGCGATCAGACAACCGTATAATGACCATGCAATCCGGACTGAGTCGAAAGGCCTTCGAAAATAATTCCTCACTCTCCCGTAATGCCTCTTCAGTCTGTTTCCGCTCGGTAATATCCCGGTAGTTGGTGACGGTGGCCTGAACCGCCGGGTCTTCGAGCAGATTGGTCGCCGTTCCTTCCAGCCAGCGCCACTCGCCGTTCTTGTGCCGGTGACGCCAGAGGATGGGAATGGGCTGCCCGGGCTTGGCCCGGAGTTGCCGGATGAGATCATGGATGAGGATCTGGTCTTCGGGATGGGTATTTATCAGCCCGTCCAATCCGAGGATTTCTTCCGGTTTGTAGCCGGAAATTCCCGTCAACGACGGACTCGCGTAGACAAATTTATTGTCCCCGTTGATGAGCGTTATGCAGTCGCTGCTGTGCTCGAGCAGCGCGCGAAAACGATGCTCGCTCTTGTGCAGTGCGGACGTTTTTGCCCTCAACTCTGAGCCCCTTCTTTCAAATGCGCGGGCGAGCACACCGATCTCGCCAGCCCCCTCAATCTTCCCCGTCTCCGATTCGTTACCGCCCTCGGCAAATGATTCGACCGACCGGGTCAACGTCACCAGTGGACGCGTCAGCGAATGGGCGAGCCCCACCGCCATCAAGGCTGCGAGCACGGCCACCGATGCACCGGCCACCAAACTCGACTGCCGGACCATGGCGATGGAAGCCAGCAGTTGTCTCTCCGGCACCGTCTCGATGATCGCCATCCACGGTCCGCCACCGGGGCGCAACGGGAGCAGGGCAACTCCCAGCGTATCCCCGTTGGCCGACCGGATTGAACGGGCACCCTCCATCGTCTTGCCCAGATTGACGGCGAGTTCGGGAAAATCATCTTGCAAACGATCCTCCCGGCCCAGCTGAAAGCCAAAGGTGCGTTCCTGTTGCGGATGGTGCAGATAGTAACCGGCCTCGTTCACGATGTAAACCTGGCCGGATTCATGCTCCGACAAGCCCACCTCGCCGAACACTGGCCGCAAATCCACATTGATGATCAAGATGCCGAAAGGCTCGCCTGCCGAAGAATAAATGGGCGTGGCGACCCGGATCACAGGTACTGGCGGACTCTCGATTTTTCCCCGCTCCTGATTCAAATCGATGCGGGAAACATACACTGCGCCCGGCGGAAGTTTCATCGTATCTGCAAAGTAATCCCGGTCTCCCTTGGACTGCAGTTCCTCGTCCGGTACAATCCGGACCGCACCCTGTGGCCCGGACCGGTCCACTCGCAGAATCTCCCGGCCGCCGCCTGCAATCCCGATTACGCGGAACTGCAGGTAACTCGGTTTTGTGACCAGATCAGCGGTAAATCGTCGCGCCAGGCGTGCCCGCCAGATATTCTCGGCTGTGCCTTCCGCGGGATCACGGCCGCCATTCGATCGGGCGCGCACCAACCCTTCCAGCGCGGCAGCACCGGCGGCGAACGCTTTCACATCGTTCCGGGTGGCGGAAACGACCTCATCCAGCCGCGCTCCCTGCCGTCGCACGTGCTCCTGCAGTCGCGCCAATTCGACCGGCAGAATCACCTTTTCCAAATTCCAATAGGTGAATATGCCGACCACTGCCGCAGCGGAGAGAGCCAGCAATACCATCGCCAAAGTAAGTCGAGTCGTCAGCGTCATGGTGAGATGCTGAGGATCCAACCGGTTCCCTTGGGCCCAATCATTCCCATGCGCCGTTTTCGGACCAATACACTCCCCTCCGATGTGGCAAGAAGATCGGGGGTTTCCTTCCCTGCCTGTCTGGCAAAGTCGGTTTTCATCGGGCGCGGGGTTGGTGCTGCGGAGAATCCGCTGCGGCCGAAAAGCGCCAGGCCCTGTCTGTTGGCGCTATCGTCTTGGCAAATGGTGACGGACTGAAAATAAGTCTGCGGAGGCCTTGGATTAAGGCAAGTATGCACCGAGATTTAGAAATAAAATCACCGGTCACTTGGTGATTTTTGACTAGAGAAATTCGAAATGTTTTCGCCATGAACGGAGTAAAAAATAACAGAGCACTTCGCCATCGCAACGACCCCGCCTACCGGTATCCCGGTACGACCATCGTGCAACCAAAGTAAAGAAGCCGCTGACCGCGTGCTCCCTTGGCTCGCGGCGTTAGCTTCTAAATGCAGGCTGAAGCACCGCACTGCTCTTTGCGTTGATCGTTTTGTTTGGGCTAATTCTCGATAGTTTTGGGAAAAGATATTTTCAACTGTAGCCCGTCAAAGCGGCCGGCGACTTCCCTAGGTCCCACTGGAAAGGGCGGTTGGTTGTCCAGTCACCAAGGTCCAGTGGAGGTTGAGGGCTGACGTGATTCGGCTGAAATTTTCGAACTCAACCGGTTTAATGATATAGTTCTCCGCACCAAGTCGCCCACACTCGATGATGTTGCGATCATGCTGGGAAGCAGTCAAAACCACCACTGGGATCTGCCGGGTAATCTTGTCCGTCTTCATCTGTCGCAGTACTTCAAACCCGGAAACCCTGGGCAGATTCAAATCCAATAGGACAAGCTGCGGGAGCGATCCTTTGTGTCGTAGGTAGCGTCCGGTTCGGTTCATGTATTCCAACGCCTCCTCGCCTTCACCAATCACCCTGACCGGATTAACCAGCCTCGCACGCTTGAAGGCCCGCACCACCAATTCCGCATCGGTTGAACTATCTTCGACGAGCAAAATCTCACCCAATCGCTCACCGTTGCTGGTTGGCAAAGGCGGAGACGTGACAATTTGCTCCACTGACAATAGATCGGCTACCGATACCTTTAAAGCGTTAGCCAAGTGACCGACACTGCGCAGCGTCACATTCCTGCCTCCACGTTCTATGTCCGCGACATAAGTCCGGTGCATGTCTGCACGCCACGCGAGTTCCTCCTGCGTAATTCCAAGAAGCTGACGATGAAGTCTAATAGCATTGCCCAGTCGAATCTGCAAGGAGACTTCGGCTTTTGGAACTTTATCGTTTTTCGGCACGGGCGAGTTCAGTGTAGCATCAGCGACAATAGACTATCAGTGACATTCGGAGTTGGGAGTTTTTTAACACCCCATGGAAAACAACCCCGCTTTACTAGGTATTGAATCCACGAATTAGAACGGAAAATACCTCAGCCTAAAAATTCCCTGCGTAAGCCCGAGTCATTTGAAACAAATCCAACCGGCGAAATTTGATAGGCATGCCAGTGATTCCGCCAGCAACCCTCGCCCTGCTGGAAAAGAACGATGCCGGCCCGAAAAATTTCAGCAACTAGCCATGGGTCTTTAACCGCGAAACATTGCCGAATGCTGCCGATTGAGAAACATGAACATGCAGCCAAACGCCTCACGCCGCAGCATCACCATCTGGATAATGACATTCTGAATCTCTGCGCTACGTGCAGTCTGGAGTAAGAAACCTCGATAAATGCGAATCGGTTGCTAGTCGCCGGTCTACAACGGCAAAACGGAGAAATACCCGCCTTATTGGGAGTCAGATTTGTCCGTGCGCCTTCCCACTTGCCAGCCAGTCGTCTGTCATCTGTCTTTGCACTCCCACCCAGTCTCATGACCTCCGCCCAAATCCGCCAGTCGTTCCTCGATTTCTTCACCTCGAAACAACACGTCATTGTGCCGTCGTCCTCGCTCATGCCGACGTCGCCCAATCTGTTGTTCACCAACGCGGGCATGAACCAGTTCGTGCCCTATTTCCTCGGCGATCAGACCGCTCCCTGGAAACGCGTGGCCGACACTCAGAAGTGCATCCGCGCCGGCGGCAAACACAACGACCTCGAGGACGTGGGTTTCGATACCTACCACCACACGATGTTCGAGATGCTGGGCAACTGGTCCTTCGGCGACTACTTCAAGAAAGAGTCTATCCAGTGGGGCTGGGAGCTGCTCACCAAAATCTGGGGCATCCCCGCCAAACGACTCTTTGCCACGGTTTACTCGCCCGACAAATCCAAGGGCGATCCGGCCGACTTCGACCAGGAAGCGTACGACATCTGGGCAAAAATCTTTACCGACGCGGGACTCGACCCCGCCATCCACATCGTCAACGGCAATAAAAAGGACAATTTCTGGATGATGGGCGACACCGGCCCTTGCGGCCCGTGCTCCGAAGTCCATTTCAATCTTCTGCCTTCAGACGACGAGATCGCCGGCCGCGCCGGTGTCAACCAGAGCAGCCCGCGTTGCATCGAAATCTGGAATCACGTCTTCATCCAGTTCAACGCTAACGCCGACGGCTCCTTCGCTCCCCTCGCCGCCAAACACGTCGACACCGGAATGGGCTTTGAACGCGTCGCCGGCATCCACGCCACGACGAATGGTTTCAAGGACTTCAGTGCCGAGCCATCGAACTACAACGCCGACGTCTTCAAGCCCACCTTCGACAAACTTGCCGCACTCTCCGGCAAGACGTACACGAAAACCGTCCCGACGAAACGCGACGGCCTGACCGAACAGGAGCTAATCGATATCGCCTTCCGCGTCCTCGCCGACCACGCCCGCTGCGTTTCCTGCGCCATCGCCGACGGCATCCTCCCCGGCAACGAAGGCCGCAACTACGTCATCCGTCGCATTCTCCGCCGTGGCATCATGTATGGCCGCAAATCCATGGGCCTTAAGATCGGTGATTTTACTTCGTTGGTCGGACCAGTCGTCGAGTCGCTCGGCGATGTTTTTCCAGAGTTAAAATCTCAACGCCAAATGGTGGAACGCGCAATCCGCGCTGAAGAGGAATCGTTCGGCAAAACCCTTGATCGCGGGCTACTTCGTTTCGAACAAGGAGTTCGTCAAGATATCACTATCATTTCTAGCCCAAACCCAGTCTCGAAAGTTCTGAGTGGAGAAATCGCATTCGAACTTTACGATACTTATGGATTTCCTCTTGATATGACAGAGTTGCTCGCCGCTGAACGTGGATTGGTTGTCCAGGTCGAAAAGTTTAACGTGTTTATGGAAGAACAGCGGGAACGCGGACGCGCGGCGCGCAAGACCGATGTAATTGTCGCGGCCACCGAGGGCGGCACCACCGCTGAGCCCACCAAGTTCGTCGGCTACGAAATCAACAGCACATCCGCAACGCACGCGAAAATCGTCGACGTCGTGAAAACCGAAAACGACACCTACCTTGTATTCGACCAAACCCCGTTCTACGCCGAAATGGGCGGCCAGGTCGGCGACACCGGCCATGCCCTGATCGACGGACACAAGGTCGACCTCGCCGACTGCGTGAAAGACAAATCCGCCCGCCACCTCCACAAACTCGATTCGTCATCCGACGTTCGTCATTCGTCATTCGTCATTGGCTCCGCCGCCACCCTCCACGTCGATTTTCACCGCCGTCGTGCCATCGCCCGCCAGCACACCTCCGCCCATTTGCTCAACTGGGCGCTGCGGAAAATGCTCGGCACCCACGTCCGCCAGTTCGGTACGCACAAAACTCCCGACCGACTTCGCTTCGACTTCACGCACTTCGAGGCGCTCACCGCCGCCCAGATCAAGGAGTGCGAACAGCTCATCAACGAAAAGGTGATCGATAACGCCAAAGTTTTCTACGCGCAAGTCCCGCACGCCGAAGTCTCCGGCCGCGCTGACATTCTCCAGTTCTTCGGCGACAAATACGGCAAGGACGTCCGCATCGTGCAGATCGGCGGCGACGCTGAAAACGGGAAAGCCCAACTCGACGGCTACTCGATGGAACTTTGCGGCGGCACCCACGTCGCCACCACGGGTGAAATTGGCCTCATCAAAATCGTTGCCGAGATGGCCATCGCCGCCGGCACGCGCCGCATCGAGGCCGTCGCCGGCCAGGCCGCGCTGGACTTCGTCGCCCACGAAGAAGCCGCGCTCAAAGCCGTCAATGCCCGCTTGAATGCCGGTCCGCATGACGTCGCCCAAAAACTTGAACACGTGCTCGCCCATCAAAAAGAGCTGGAGCAAAAACTGAAGGCTTTCGAAGCGAAGGCTTCGGCTGCTCTCGCGGAAGAACTCGCCGCCCAGGCCGTCACGAAAGACGGACTCAAGTGGATCTCCACGGTCGTCACCACCGACTCGCCGGAAACGCTCCGTTCACTCGGCAGCCAGGTCCTGCACAAGCTCGGTGACGGTGTCGTGCAACTCGGCGCGACGTTCGATGGGAAAGTCAGCCTCGTGGCTTATTGCTCGCCCGCCGCCATCAAGGCCGGCCATCAAGCCGGCAAGCTGATCGGCGCGCTCACCGCCAAGCTCGGTGGCAAGGGCGGCGGCAAACCCGACTTCGCCATGGGTGGCGGCGGCGACGCGTCAAAGTTGCCCGAAGTTCTGAAACTGTAGGAAATCTTCATGCGGGGTAAAGCGAAGCCTCCACTGAATTTTTCGCTGCGCTCAGAATGAAAACCCACATGGCTGACGGGACGCCTTCCGCGCTGAAAGAAATGTTTAACGCCAGCCGCTACCGACACATCGCCGGTCTGCTGGCGGGCGCGGTGCCGGGCTTTGATCGCAAACATTTTCTTGCGAGCGCAACCGTCAATTTGTCCGAGCTGAGTCTGCTGCAACGCATGCGCCGCATGACCGAGGCCTGTCGGGCCACTCTGCCCGGCGATTATCTTTCCGCTCTGGAGTTCTTGGGTCAGATCGCGCCACGCATCGATCACGGCTTCGTCAGCGTTTTCCTGTGCGATTTTGTCGGTCTTTATGGGCACGACCATTTCGAGGCTTCGATGGAAGCCTTGAAATATTTCACGCGGACCGGCTCGGCGGAGTTCGCCATTCGCGAATTCCTCAAACGCGACCTGATGCGAACGCTCGCCGTCATGTCCAAATGGTCAAAAGATCCCGATGAACATCTCCGCCGTCTCGCGTGTGAAGGCTGCCGACCTCGCCTGCCGTGGTCGTTCCGGTTGGAGGCACTGGTCGCCGATCCATCCCCGAACAGGTCCATCCTGGAAAATCTGAAGTCCGACCCCAGCCGATACGTCCGCAAGTCGGTCGCAAACCACCTCAACGATATCTCGAAGGATCATCCGGACTGGTTGTTCGCGATGATCAGCCGCTGGCCGAAAGAAAATGTTCACACCACGTGGATCATCAAGCACGCCCTGCGAACTTTGATCAAACGCGGTGATCAGCGCGCTCTGGCGGTCATCGGCGCCAGCTGCCGGACGAAAATCGAACTGACCAATCTCAAACTGGTCCCAGGATCGGTCAAGCTTGGCGGTAGAATCCAGTTTTCCTTCCAACTCAAGTCGTACGGGAAAACCGGTCAGCGGCTCATCGTCGATTACGCCGTGCACTACGTGAAGAAGTCGGGCAAAACGGCGCCGAAGGTTTTTAAACTACACGAACTCGCCCTTGCCCCGAGTGCCACGGCATCCCTGTCCAAACAGCACCGTCTTCAAGAACTGACCACCCGCCGTCACTATCCAGGCCGGCACCGCTTGGAAATCATGATCAATGGCAAGCTTGTGGGTGGCAGAAATTTCTTACTGACCACGTGAATCCAGCGATTCTGAGTTATAGGAGTAAACGGGAAAATATTCCGTGAAATTTCTGCGTGGCTTTTAGAATAATCCCGGAGCCACTTTACCCGCTTGAGGTGGGCTTCGTGGAATAAATCGATGTGGCTGTTCCGAAGTACCCGAGCACCGTGCCGTGATAAGTTCCTGTTTCCGTCCCGAATGCGGGACGGAAAAGTTTCACTTTTGAACCCTGCTGGCCCATCCGCGCCCCCGTCAGGGGAACAAGTCGCTGAACATCAGCAGCGCAGGGGTTTTTTCGCGCTGGCATGCAGGATGCAAACAG
>JANYDX010000245.1 GCA_025363395.1 Verrucomicrobiota bacterium | reverse complement strand
CTGGCATATCGAGCAGACGCGCCAATGGCTT
Organism: Verrucomicrobiota bacterium; assembly: GCA_025363395.1. Lineage (GTDB taxonomy): Bacteria > Verrucomicrobiota > Verrucomicrobiia > Opitutales > Opitutaceae > Lacunisphaera. The sequence continues at coordinate 6,655 of JANYDX010000245.1, read as the reverse complement.
TGGCAGGAAGCGGCTGAAGAGATGCTGCATGCGGAGCGTATTGCGTTCGCCCCACGTGAAACGTGCCAGCGGCACGCCGCTTTGGTCAGCCTCGGCGATCACCTCATCGGCGGCGGCGAGCAATAATTCGTCCCAGGATTTATGCGCCGGATTGAGCAGCTTCACGGGCTTTTCCTGCACCAGTCGCCACAGGGCATCGTCGTAGTGAAACTGACTGTAGTCGAAATTTTCATACGTCTCGCACGCCTTGGCGAAAAAGGGCTCGAGGGCGCGGTCGGCCAGTTTCAGATGGAACGACCGCACCAGCCGGTACGCAGCTGAGTCGACGCTGGCGTGGCCATTCCATTGACGGACCACCTCCCGCATTTCGCCGCGCGCGGGATTTTTTGCGACGGCGGTGTCCGTCAGGATCGCGAGCAGAACGTTTTGCCAGCGTTCCAGGTAAAGTGCGCGGTCATCGAGTTGAATTGCCAGCAGGTCGGCCGGCACCGCTTTTTTCCCTGAGTCTGCGAGCTGTCGCAGGTCATCGCGGATCTGCCCGGCGCGGGCACCATCGTTGTAGCCGTTGTCGCCGAGTTGCGCGAAGGCGGCTCCACCCACCAGTCGCTGGTTGGCGGTCCAGAGAATGCCGTCTTTCGCGAGTGTTTCCGCCAGCGTCACGACGGAAGTATCCGTGGACGCACGCTCGCCCGGGGGGGGAATCCGAATGACGGGGATTTCCTCCGGTTTCAGCCAGCCATCCCACTTGCGATCTCCGTAGGCCCAAGAGACAGGCTGGCGCCCGTCAAAACCAATGCGTCGCGGCACGGTGCCGGTGATGGTCCACGCGATGGCCCCGGCGGCGTCAGCCACCACCAGGTTCTGGTTGGGCATGCCGGTGCGATGCGCGATGCTCATGGCTGCGTCCACCGTGGTGGCGGACTCGAGCTCGACCAGATTCAAGTTGGTCGATTCGACATCATGTGCGTTCCAGCGCAGCACGCGGTAACGCCCGTCCTCCGGTCCGCCGATGATCGGACCCCATTCCGTCCAGCGCGCGATGAATGGGATTGGTGCCTGGCCCTTCACCTTGATGGGATCGGAGCGGTCTTGAATTTCCACCCAGCCGTGGGACGTGCGATAGAGAATTTGCGCGATGGCCTCGGTTTCAGCGATCACGACGTCGGTGGTGTCCGCGTAGGAATTCGTGAATCCCCAGGCGATGTGTCCGTTGCTTCCGGCGATGATGACGGGAGTGCCGGGCAACATCACGCCGGCGATCCGCTGCGCCGCACCGGTGGTGTCCGGCCATTTGAGGACCCCGCGATACCAGATGGGCGGCACGTTGAGGCTGAGATGCATGTCATTGGCGAGCATCGCCGCACCGCTGGCGGTGTGGGCTCCGTCGAGGGCAAAGGCATTCGAGCCGGGAGAAGCTTGCGGCTCGGGAGAAAAGTGAAAGTTCGCCGCGGTCGTGGCCGGATCGGCGGGCTTCAAATGCAACGGAGGCAGCGCCGGGAGGGGAAATTTGCTGCCGTCCAGGGCCGCGTCCCAGGAATTGCCGTGCGGGGCAAAAAAATCGAGACCAGCCGTCCCGAGGCTCAGTCGCAGGGCGCGCACACTTTGTTCGTAGCGGGCGTTGGCATCCTGCAAATCAAACCACAGGGCGTAGACCACGAGCAAACTGTCTTCCGCGCGCCAAGGCTGAGGATCGGTGCGCAGCACGAGGTATTCCCAGGGAGTTTTTGCCGAAGCGGCGAGGCCGGCATTCACGCCGGCGGTGTACGCGTCGAGCAGAGCGCGATGTTGCGCCGGGAGGGCGGCGAGGGCTTTTTCCGCCGTGCGGCGGAAACCGTGCAGCCGGTGGGCGCGGTCAATTTCCAAGGCCCGCGGGCCGAATAGTTCCGACAGTTCGCCCGCGCCCGTCCGGCGCAACAGGTCCATCTGAAAAAAACGGTCCTGCGCCTGGACAAAGCCCGTCGCCCGCGCCACGTCGTTGCGCGTGGTCCCGCTCACGGTCGGCACGCCGAGCGCATCGCGCTCGATGGTCACCGGGGCGCCGAGGCCGGCGAGAGGGTGCGTCCCATCGAGTTGCGGCAGGCTACCGCGCATCTGCCACCAGGCCCACAGCCCGCCGACGAGTGCAACCAGCAGCAACACGCTGAGGGTGGAAAGCAGGTAGCGCAGACGTTTTTCCAACGGGGTCATCCGGTTATTTCAACCACGCCTGCGTGCCCACCGGGTCGCGGCCCTCATCGTATTCGTTGAGGTCGAAGAAAGTTTCGATGGGTTTTCCCGTGAGCCCGTATTCCGCGATGCGCTGTTTGAGGACCGGCGCGCGGTCGTCCCGCCAGCCGATCTTGGTCATGAAGCGGCTCCAGACGTTGCGCTCGTCCTCAGTGCGGGGGCCGCCGCGCTCCAAAGCCCAGGCGAGAATTTCCTCATCCGTGCCGCCTGCGAGGGTGCGGGCCTTCAGTTCTTCGTGAGGCACGCGCAGAAAGCCGCAGGTGCGGGCGTCGAAGCCGATGCCGACGTTGGCGTGGTAGTCGGCGGGAAGTTTGCCGGCGGCGTGCAGGCGGATCTTGTCGAGCATGCGGCCGAAGTAAACGAGGCCGCCGGTCTTGTCGTAACAGCTGCGGAGTCCGGGAACGTTTGACATGGGAGCCGGAGAATTCCGGATTCGTCAGCAGGAATCCAGAAGGAACTTATTCCTTCCAATAGTAGGCGGCGGTGGCGAGGAGCCCAAGCATGAAGGTCGGAACGTTGATCCACAATTGATGAAAGGGAATGGCGTAGTGATGCACTGCCCAGATGACGGCGACATGTTTGACCGCGATCAGGCTCCAGCAGATCAGGATGACTTTCTCCACGCGCGGATTACGGGGCACCGGCCGGGAGATGTGGACCTCGGTAACAAAGGCCTGGTCAATGCCATCCGGCGACCGGCGGGTCTTGAGCTGGAACAGATCGGCAAACATGGAGGAAACATTAACCAGATTCCTCCACCAGACAAGGCCCTGATTTTGACCGGGAGCCCGCTGGGGCCAATTTGACGGCACCAATAATCTGCATTAAGGTCGTAGGGTTAAACGTCTCTCCATGAAAACCAACTTCCTGCTCCCGTCTTTGCTTCTTGCTGTCGGAATGACCAGTTCTTCGGTTTGGGCCGAGGACATCGTCAGGCCGACCCCGGTCCCTGTGATCGCCGCCGACGCCGACCGCAATTCGGTTGATGAACCCGCAGTTATCGACCACGTCGTTTATCTGGCCAAACTGCCAACTCCGGACGAGCTGGTGAGAGGCGCCGATCTCAAGGGTACTCCGATCATGCGCATGGATCAGACCACAGATCGGATTGTCGTGGTTTATCAGTATGCAGGAGGCCGCACGGTGACTTTTGCCTATTCGCTTTTATCCACGGCGGGTTCGTCCCGCGCCGCGGGCGCGCCGCAGAGATCGACGGCCGACTATTCGGTGGTCCAGCCACCACCGCCCCCGCCAGTTACCACAGTGATCTATGCCGACTCTCCGCGAGTTTATTATGAGCCGCGCGTGAGGTATTACGATCCGGCTTGGGATTTTTGGACACCGCTCGCGGTGGGGATCGGTTTGGGCTGGGGTTTCGGCGGCCACGGTCACGGTTATGGTTACGGCGGCGGCTGGCATGGCCATGGCGGTTGGCGCCACTGAGATTACTCGCGAGTACCGGGAGTGAGAATGGTGGGGCAGGCGTTCTGCGCTTCATCGCACTTCCACTCGGTGGGCGAATTCTATTAAAAATCATTCCATGCGCAACCAACCAGTCGTCGTCAAGGACCGGATTAAACTGAAAGATTTCGATCCGGGCTATTGTGCCGGTTTGGAAAAGAAGGAGACCAAGGAGCTGACCGCCCGTCTTGGTCACCGCATTGGCGAATTGCAGCAACGGCTCTACGCCAATTCGAATCATGCGATTCTGCTTTTGTTCCAAGGCATGGATGCCAGCGGCAAGGATGGCTCGGTGCGTAGTGTCCTGGAGTTTGTGAATCCGGCCGGCGTGGAAGTCGCGAACTTCAAGGTCCCCTCCGACGAGGAACGCGCGCATGATTTCCTTTGGCGCATTCACAAGGCGATCCCGCGCTTCGGCAACATCGGGGTCTTTAACCGTTCACATTACGAGGCGGTGCTGGCTGAGCGCGTGCTGGAAATTGTCCCACGCAAAGTCTGGCGCGAGCGTTACGGACAGATCGTGGATTTCGAACGGATGCTGGCGGCGAATCGCGTGATCGTCCTGAAGTTTCATCTGCACATCAGCCGGGAGGAACAAGCGGTTCGCTTCAAGGAGCGGCTCGCCAACCCGGAAAAGAATTGGAAGTTTTCCCACGCCGATCTGACCACGCGGCAGCATTGGGACGATTACATTGATGCCTATGAGGACATGTTGAATGCCACCAGCCACGCCGCCGCCCGCTGGCACGTTGTGCCCGCTGATCGCAATTGGTACCGCGACTTTGTGGTCGCGGGAGTGGTGGTCAAAGCGCTGGAAGACTTGCACCTGAAGTGGCCGAAGTCCCGCGAGGATTTGTCGAAGATCAAGATCAAGTAAGCGACGGGCTTGGTCTTGCCAACCGGAGGAGGCGCTCCTCATCCAGTAAAGATCCCCGGGGCATGTGATCAAACCCAACATGCCTCTGATTATTTCGTTTTTGTAGGAGCTTGCTTGCAGGCGATTCGTAACGCCAACCCACGGACCGAACCCGGAATCGCCTGCAAGCAGGCTCCTACATTCCGACCAAGCCGGAGCAAGTTTACCCGCCTGAGGTGGGCTCAGAGGTGTAAGACCCAAAGGGAATCAAGCAGCCCGAGGATATTTAATTTTCCTTCGCGTCTCGGTCTCTTTGTGGTTCAAACGGTCCGAATTGCCTGCATGCCGCCCTTCATTAATTTTTCCGCCTACAAATTCACTCCGCTCGACGAGCTGCCGGCGTTGAAGGAGCGGCTGCTGGCCCTGACCAGGACTAAGGGACTGCGCGGGACGATTCTGCTCAGTCCGGAAGGCATTAATTTTTTTGTCGCGGGAGTCAGAGGCGCCATGGATGAGCTGCTGGCCGAGTTGCGGACAGTTCCCGGCCTGGAGAATTTGCAGCCCAAGGAAAGCGAGAGCGTCGAACAGCCGTTCAACCGCATGCTCGTGAAAATCAAAAAAGAGATCATCGCCTTTGGCGTTGAGGGGATTGATCCCGCCCGGCGGCCCACGGCCAAGCTGCCCGCCCGGACGCTCAAGCAGTGGCTCGATGAGGGCCGGCCGGTGACGCTGCTGGACACGCGCAACAATTATGAGGTGCACATGGGCACCTTCCAGGGCGCCGTGCCCGCCGGCATCGATAATTTTCGCGATTTCCCGGCGGCGGTCGGCAAGCTGCCCGCGGAGCTCAAGGACCAGCCCATCGTGATGTTTTGCACGGGCGGGATTCGCTGTGAAAAGGCCGGCCCCTTCATGGAGCAGGCCGGGTTCAAAAATGTTTTTCAGCTGGATGGCGGCATCTTGAAATATTTCGAGGAATGTGGCGGGGCGCACTACCACGGCGAGTGCTTTGTCTTCGACCGGCGCGTGGGGGTCGACCCGGCGCTGCAGGAAACGAATTCCGTGATGTGTTTCAACTGCCAGATGCCCCTGCTCGAAGCGGAACAGCGTCACCCGCATTATGTGCCGGATATTTCATGCCCGCATTGTTTCGGCGGGAAAGGCGCCAAACCGGCCATTGCCGGAGGGGCTTTCCGCCCCGATTCCGACGGTGGTTAACCGCTAATCCACGCTAATAAATTGCTCTGGAAGATTCACCTGATCGGAGAATCAAGACGGTCGCGCTGAACGCTCGTTAGCATTGATTGAATCAGCGCCGATCAGCGAAGGTTAGCGGTGCAAAATTCTGGCTTGGTGATTTTGCCTCATCGCGGCTCACGGGAAGATTGACGGCCCCGAACAGAAAGGCGTCACTCGCAGCCAGCAATCCCCGGCCCGATTTTTTCGTCCCGCTTTCCCCATGACCTGGACCCAAACGCTTTTGCTTTTTGCCTATCTCCTGCTTTTCACCGGCAGTATTGCCGCCATGATTTGGTGGCACAAGCGGCAGCGGAAGATGCGGCTCCCGTTTGGTGATGAACTGAAACTGCTCCGCTCTCCCGGTGAAACCCAGCTCACCTTCGTCCGGAAATTTGATGAAGATGCGGTGATGTGGATGGTGATCGCCGCGGCCGCGCCTGCGATGGTGGGCTTGTTGCTGTTGTTGCTCACGACCCGGCTGCCCCAGGGCATCCAACTGGCGGGCGTTGCCGTCACGCTCGTGGCCTTTGCTACGGTCTTTATCTGGTCGGCGCGCTGGTTTGCCGGCAAGGCGCGGGAAAGCGGCAATCGCTACCTCGGGTATTTTGGTGAGCGACTGGTGGCCGAGTATCTTGAACCATTGAAGGCGCAGGGCTGGCGGGTGTTTCATGATGTGCCGGGCACAGCCAACGGGCACGCTTTCAACATCGATCACATCGCCGTGGGACCGACCGGGGTTTTTATTGTCGAGACCAAGACCCGGCGAAAGGGCGCAGCCCGGCCGGGCTTTGATGACCACAAGGTTTATTTCGACGGCCGTTCGCTTATCTGGCCGTGGGGCGAGGACAATCACGGGCTGGAGCAGGCGGAGCG
>JANYDX010000238.1 GCA_025363395.1 Verrucomicrobiota bacterium | reverse complement strand
GTCCCCCCAGACCTCGAGACACTCGCGACGAGCGACTGGATGCCCTATGACTGGTCCATCAACAATGTCGTGATGGCGGAGTCGGTACACGGCGCGCTCGGCATGTGGCAGGCCGGACGGGTGGATGAAGCGTGGCGCATCGCGAAGGGTTCCCTGCTCGCCGCGATGTTCATGGGCATCTCGCCCGGCAATGTCGGCTCGATGTCCTACCTGGATGTTTACCGCCGGGAATCACAACGCGATTTCGCCGACGCTTCCGGCGTGCTGAGCCGCGCACTGATCGAAGGCCTTTTCGGCGTCAGGCCCGATGGAATCGCGGGCGAACTGTTGATAGCCCCCGGCTTCCCGTCCGGCTGGGAGCACGCGGCGCTGCATCATCCAGACATCGACTTGATTTACCTGCGTAAAAACCGGGAGGAAAATTACCAGATCGAATCCCGTCTTCCCCATTCACCGGTCTTCAGACTGGAAATCCCCGTCCGCGGAAATTCCGCCCGGGTTTCAGTCGATGGCGTGGAGGTGCCCTCGCAATTTGCCGACAGCGGCGACTCGGCCACTCGTTTGAAGATCCCCCCGATATCCTGCGCTTACGCCACCGTCGTAAAAGTCGTTTGGAGTGGACCGGAGCCGCGTTCAACCGGGAAAGCCATCGCACCGCAATTACCCTGGGAAAAACCCGCCGAGTCGGACGCCCCGGCGGCAGTGGATCATCCTGAAATGATCGACCTGACACCGTATTTTAATGACCGCGTCATCCGGATTTTCAAAAACGAATATCGCTCTCCGCGTTCGCCGTTCGTATCACTGGCGCTGCCCAAGCAGGGCCTTGGGGGCTGGGCCGGTGGAGTCAATGCCTCCGCTGAAATCGACGATTCCGGCTTGCGCGCCGTGGCCGGAAAGAACGGTGGCCGGCTGCTGCTGCCCAGCGGAATGCCGTTCGCGACACCGGGACCTGGCGAGGTAATGAATGTCGTGTTCACGTCGCAATGGGACAACTACCCGCGTGAATCCATCATTCCGCTGGCCGGAAAAGCGCGGGAACTCCATCTGTTGATGGCCGGATCAACCAATCCCATGCAGAGCCGGATCGACAACGGTGAGGTCATCGTGACCTATAGCGATGGCCGCACCGCCCGGCTCGCGCTCGAAAACCCCACGACGTGGTGGCCCATCGAGCAGGACTATTTTGTCGATGACTACCAGTTTGCTTACGCAGGTGCATTGCCGGTGCGCGTAGATTTAAAAACCGGCCTCGTGCGCCAACTCGACCGGAAGACTTTTAAAGGTCAGGGCGGAAAAATTCCCGGAGGCGCCGCGACGGTGCTTCACCTCTCCCTCGATCCACAGCGCGAACTTCAATCACTCACCGTCCGCGCCCTGGCCAACGATGTGGTCGTCGGCCTGATGGCGGCGACACTCGCCCGCTAAACTTTCCCTCGGCAATTCCCCTCTCCCATGAACAAGACTTTTTCGCTGCTGCTCGGTCTTCTCACGCTCCGCCTCATCGCCGCCGAGGAACGACCGGCCAATGAACTCACTGAAGTCTGGCAACCGGTTCCAGCGGTCGTCTCCACGCCGGTAGGCAGCGTGCCCTCCGACGCCATCGTGCTCTTCGACGGGAAAAACCTCGACGCGTGGGAGCCGGTCCGGGCCGGCGAGATCGGCTGGAAAATCGAGGAGGCCGCCATGGTCGTCGTGCCCAAGCCGAAACCATGCGACCTGCGGACTAGGCAGAGTTTTGGCGACGTGCAGCTCCATCTCGAATGGCGGGCGCCGGCCGAGGTCAAAGGTCGCGGGCAGGACCGGGGCAACAGCGGGATTTTTTTCATGGGCCTTTACGAAATTCAAATTCTTGATTCGTGGGAAAATCCGACCTACGTCAACGGTCAGGCTGCTTCGGTTTACAAAGAGCACCCTCCGCTGGTGAATGCCTCGCGCCGGCCGGGAGAATGGCAGATCTACGATGTTGTATTCATCGCACCGCGATTTTCCGCGGAGGGAAATCTACTCAGCCCGGCCCGACTAACGGCGCTTCACAACGGGGTACTTGTGCAGCACGACGTGACGCTGACAGGTCCGACTCCAAACGGCGCCTCCTTTCACCAGCCCAACCTTCCGCCCTACGCCGCTCATGCGGCCCGACTGCCACTGCAACTGCAGGACCACCGGGATCCCGTAGCCTTCCGCAACATCTGGGTGCGCGAATTGAATTTGCCCGGGGCAAAGCCCCTGAATGTCCACCCTGCGTTTCAGCCGTGACCAATGATTTATTCCGTGGCTGACTCGTCGGCATGACCATCAAGGATAATGAGCACGTCGATCTAGCCACGCCGTCCGGTCCGACGCGGACGTGTCTTTTCCGTCCCACCGCACCAGGTCGCTACCCGGGTATTCTGCTTTACTCGGAAATCTTCCAGGTCACCAGCCCGATCCGCCGCACCGCCGCGATGATTGCCGGCCACGGCTTCATCGTCGCCGTGCCGGAAATCTATCACGAATTCGAACCCGCGGGCACAGTGCTCGCCTACGACCAAGCCGGCGCTGATCGCGGAAACATCCTCAAAACCACCAAGGAAATCGCCGGTTACGACGGCGACGCACGCGCGGTTCTCGCTTTTTTAAAAACCCATGAGGCCTGTACGGGCCGGCTGGGCGCCATGGGCATCTGCCTCGGCGGCCATCTCGCCTTCCGCGCCGCGATGAATCCCGAAGTGCTCGCCGCCGCTTGTTTCTATGCCACCGACATTCACAAGCGTGGTCTCGGCAAAGGCATGAACGACAACTCGCTTGATCGTATTCCTGAAATCAAGGGCGAGTTGCTCATGCTCTGGGGGCGGCAGGACCCGCATGTCCCGCTGGAGGGCCGCCAGAAAGTCCACGCTGCCCTCAATGCCGCCGG
>JANYDX010000183.1 GCA_025363395.1 Verrucomicrobiota bacterium | reverse complement strand
CCGAGTTCGTCGAGCACGAGCTTGAGATCGTCCACGTGCATCTGGCTGGCAAAATCCTCCCCGCAGCGCCGGCAATGGGCGCGCGGCCCGGCGGCGCCGACCTTTTTATAGCGGCTCACGCACAGCGAACAGGTGCGCTGGAACATGTGGAAGAGTTTGCCGAAGGGAATGTAGATCAGCAGTGCGACGACACTCACCATGTGGATGATCGCCCAGAGCCCATGGCCGTGGCCGGCGAGGAAATGGTAGCTGACGGTGAGCGCGAGGCCGGTCGTCGCGACGACGAAGATGAGAATCAGCGGCAGAATGTCCTCGGAAAAACTTTGCGTGGCCCGCTCCCCTGCATCGGTGAAGCGCCGCCAGGCCGCCATGACGAGCCCGACGAGCACGATCACGCCGGAAATATTCAGCAGATTAAACAACAGGAACGCCTTGACGCTGTGAATGCTGAAACTGTCCAGGCGCACGCCGAAGGCGACGACGCGGTACATCTCCGCATTGTCAGTGAACGATTCAAAATGAACCCAGCCGAACACGAGGGGAAACGTGATCGCGAACGCCAGGGTGCAGCCGCCCGAGAGGCACAGGTGCATGATCCAGCGATACAAGCTGCGCTGCCGGATGAAATCCTGCGCAATGAAATTGCGCGCGAGCGCGTAGCCGAGGGTGCCGGCGCCGCGCGGCAGCACCGGCACGGCAGCGGCGTTTTGTTCCGCTTCCGGCGCACGGCCGGCGCGGTGAAAAAACAACTGGATGCCGCGGCGGAAGTACAGCCGTGAGGGTGGACGCTGTGCCCACACCGCGAAGCGATAGCCGATGGCGAATGCGGCGATCAGCGAGCCGATCGCGTAGCCGGTGAGCGCCGGATCGAAATGCCTCAGCCCAATGGAACCGACCGCAATGATCGCAACCGTGACGAGCACGAGAGCGGTGCCGGACAGAAGGGCGATGGGGTTGGGAAGCCTCATGTGGTGTAGTAGCGGGTAGCGAGCAGGTGCGAGGCGGGATTTTTTGGATTGGGACGGACTGCTTCGTGGGACTCGATGTAGGCTAATTCAAATCAATAGACGTCGCGCTGATAGCGCTTGGCGGTGCGCAGGGCTTGTACGTACCCAGCGGCTTCGTCGGGGGTTTTGCCGCCCGCGGTCTCCACAACTTTGAGCAACGCGGCATCCACATCCTTGGCCATGCGCGAGGCGTCGCCGCAGACGTAGAAATGCGCGCCGGCTTCGAGCCAGGCGTAGAGTTCGGCGGCGTTTTCCACCATGCGCTGCTGGACGTAGATTTTCTCGGCTTGATCGCGGGAAAAAGCGACATCGAGCCGGGCGAGGGCGCCTTCGGTTTGCAGTGCGGTGAGTTCCTCGCGGTAGAGAAAATCACTCGAGGCTTTTTGGTCGCCGAAGAAGAGCCAGTTTTTCCCCTTGGCTCCGGTCACGCGGCGCTCGTGCAAAAAAGCGCGGAACGGTGCAATGCCGGTGCCGGGTCCGACCATGATCATGGGCGTGTCGCCCGACGTAGGCGGCCGGAAGGCGTTGTTGGAATGGACGAATACGCCGACCTTGCCGGCGGCGAGCGCGCGCTCCGCGAGGAAAGTGGAGCAGACCCCCTTGCGGGCGCGGCTATCCTTGTCGTAGCGCACTGCACCCACGGTGAGGTGAACCTGACCGGTATGCGCTTTGGGCGACGAGGAGATGGAATAAAGGCGCGGCTGGATTTTTTTGAGCACGCGGACGAAATCAGCCAGGGCCGGCTTCGCGGGCGCGGCGAGCAGGACATCGATGACGTGGTGCGGCGTCATGCTCGCGACCGAGCCCTCACCCGCCGGGAAGAGCAGCGCGAGCAGCTCGGCGGTGGGTTTACCAAGGTCGTAGCATTCGGTGAGCGCACGGCGGAGGGAAAGATTTCCCGCCGGAGTGGACACGGCTTCCTCGCCGTCGCGGCCGAGGGCGGCGAGCACATCGGCGACGAGCTCCGGGCAGTTTTGCGGGACCACGCCGAGGGCATCGCCGGCCTCGTAGGCGAGACCGGAGCCTTCAAGCGAAAACTCGATGTGGTTCACTTCCTTCGCGGAGCCCGGACTGTTGAGATTGCGCACAGCGAGCACAGTCGCGGGGAAAGGGTTCTTCTTGGAATAGCCCGACTCAGTGACGAGTGCAGCGTCGGCGCTCTTGTCACCGGTCACCTGGCCCTTGTAACTTGGCGAAAGCGCAGCGAGTGCGGTGTCGAGCCACGCAGTGAATTTTTCCTCGTAGTCGAGATCGCAGTCCACGCGCGGGGTGACGCGGCTGGCGCCGAGTTTTTCCAGCCAGGCATCGAGGTCCTTGCCGCATTGGCAGAACTGGACGTAGTTCGTATCGCCGAGGGCGCAGACGGAAAAGCGGACGCTGGAATGGGAGCTGCCTTTTTCGGAGTTGAGTTTGGCGGCCTCGGCCTTGAGCGCGGCGTGGAGGGCCTTGGCATTGTCGGGCGGTTCACCGTCCCCGTAGGTGCTGGTGATGATGAGCAGGTTTTTTTCCCCGGCGAGGCGGGTAAGATCGGCCTGGGCCATGTCGAGCACGGTGGCGGCGAAGCCGCGTTTGCCGGCCTCCTTCGCAGTTTTTTTTGCAAGGCCCTCGGAGCTGCCGGTCTGCGAGCCGAACAGGATCGTGAGCGGCGCGAGCGCTTGGGTTGCAGGTGGGGCGGAGGCACCCGACACACTGCGCGAGAAGGCACCGGCGAGGAAACCGTTGAGCCAGGCGCGTTGTTCGGCCGAGAAAGGCGCGGTGTCCGGGATGAGGGGGACGGGTGAGTTCATGACGAGAGCATTTCCTGAATTTCCTTCACGCTGTGGCGGCGGGTCCAATTGACGAAGGATTCGCCCGCGGTGTGGCGGTTGCGGTAGGTGATGAGAATTTTCTCCACGAGGGCCGGGAGTTCGTCCTCGCCGACGCCGCGGAAGATTTCTCGGGCGATGCCCTGTTCGTTGTCCATGCCGCCGCCGAGGACGAGGTGGTAGCCCTCGCGGCCGTCGGAGAGTTTCGCCGCGATACCGCCGATGTCGCCGCAGTAGTGCTGGGCGCAGGAGTGGTTGCAGCCGGTGAGGTGGATATTGACGGGAAGATCGAGGCCCGGGTCGCGCTTGCGCAGGTGGGCCATGAGGGTGCGCGCGTGACCCTTGGTGTCGGCGGCGGCGTATTTGCAGCCCTTGCTGCCGGTGCAGGCGATGACGCATCCGGCCGAGGTATGGGGCGTGGTGAAAAATCCGAGGCTTTCGACCGAGCGTGCGAGGGTGGCGGTGAACGCGTCGGGCACATGCGGAATGATGATGCTTTGCCAGACGGTGAGGCGGAGTTCGCCGGTGCCGAAATGATCGGCGAGATCGGCGAGGCGGCGCATTTGTTTCGCGGACATGCGGCCCACCGGGACGCCGATACCCACGTAATTGCGATCGGGCTGGGTCTGTTTGTAGATGCCGATGTGGCCGTGCTTGATGACCGGGCTGCGCGGTTCGGCGCATTCGCGGGGCGCGTAGACGAGGGGGGACGCAAGTTTCTTCTGGGTTTCCTCGAGGAAGCGCGGGAAGCCGCCCCATTTTTCGAGCAGGTATTTCAGGCGAGATTTTTTGCGGTCGGTGCGATCGCCGTTTTCGCGGAAGACCCGGACCATCGCGGCGGAGACCGGCACGAGTTCGGAGGATTGGAGAAGGATGCCGGTATCGCGGGCAAAATCCTTGTGGCCGGAGATGCCGCCGACTTCGCAGCGGAAGTAGATGCCAGGCGTGAGGGCTGCGACCGGGTGGGCGGCGAGGGATTTTTCCGTCACGCGGACGGCGAAGAAGCCGATATCATTGGTATCGGCGGCGGTCGAGATGGCGCCCCCGGAATCGAAAGCGATGTTGAACTTGCGCGGCAGGCCGTAGAGGTCGCGGTGGTTGAGAATGTAGTGGTGCAGCGCGTGGGCGTAGGGGCGGACATCAATCAGCTCGTCGCGGTCGAAGCCGCTGGTGGGCGTGGCGGTGACGTTGCGGATATTGTCGGCGCCGGAGCCGCGCGAGGTGAGGCCGAGCTCCTGCACGCGGGTGAGGGCGCGGACGAGGGAACGCGGGCGGAGTTCGCGCAGCTGGAGATTGGCGCGGGTGGTGATGTCGGTGAAGCCATTGCCGCATTCCTCGGCTAGACCGGCGAGGCCGCGGAGCTGGTGGGAGGAGATTTCTCCGGCGGGGATGCGCAGGCGCATCATGAAACTGTCCTGGGCGGGAGCGACGTAGAAGAGGCCGTGAAACTTGAAGCGGAACGTGTCTGGCTCGTCGGGGAATTTGTCCGCGTCAGCGTGGGCGACGAGTTTCTCCCAGACGTCGAGGCCGTTTTCCTCATGTTTCCAGCGCTCGGGTTTGGAAAGGTCGGCGAGCGGGGTGCCGAAGACGGAATCTTCGGTGGGCGGAGCCGCGAGATTGCCGGAAACGGAGGCGCCGGGGGAGCCGGTGAGCTGGCCGGCGGCGTTGGTGCCGACGTAAGCGTATTGGCCGCTGGCGAGTACGCCGGCCATGAAACCCTGAAGGTATTCCTTCTGATCGTTCGAGAAGGAACCGGGGTTGGAGGGAGGAGTGTCGGGCAAGGTGTTCATTTCCGCAGGAAAAACTGTAGCAGGTTCAGGGCCGCCAGCACGGCGGCCAGGAATTGCCAGACAAGGAGAGGGTTTCGCTCCAACAAAGGCGTATCGGGGGCGAAAAAGGGCTCGACCTGGTCGTGATGTTCCAAATCGAAAGTGAGCTGCGAATAATTCTGGTAGCGTTTGTCCGGTTCGGCCGCGACGCAGCGGAGCAGCACGGCCTCAAGCCAGTCGGGCAGCGCGGAGTTCAACCGGGCCGGGCGGCGCGGTGAGGTGAAACGGGGATTTTGAAACCGCTCGATTTCGCCGTAGGGATAAGCGCGGGTGGCGGCTTCGAAAAGGGTGACGCCGATGCCATAGACCTCAGTGCGTTCGGAGTGGGGCGCGCCTTGAAAACGTTCCGGGGCGATGTAGCTGGCGGTGCCGGCGCGCGAGGGGGGAGCGAAAAGCGGGGCAACGCTGCCAAAGTCGAGCAACGTAAACTCGGCGGAGGTCCCGCGCTGCCGGACAAGAATATTCTCGGGCTTCAAGTCGCCGTGAACCAAGTCGTGGCCGAGCAGAAACTGCGAGGCCGCGGCGAGGAAGCGCCCGAGGGCGATGACCTCTTCAGTGGCGAGTGGGCGCTGGGCGAGGCATTCCCGTAGGGTGGGACCGGCGACATATTCCAAACTGTAGCAGCAGACTGGATCGCCGGGTGGAATTTCCACCGAGGGAAAAAAAGCTGATTGCAGGCGATGTGCCTGGGAGATCTCGCTGCTGAACATTGCGCGGAGCCGCTCGTCGTGTCGCGCGTCACTGGGCGCGAATTTGAGCACGCGTTTTACTCCGTCGCGGAGACGGCGGGCCAGCCAGACGCGTTCGTTCGGGTCGAGAGGGTTCAGCAGCGAGTGGCCCGACCATTCCTGTCCGGCTTGGAGTGCGCCGGGCACCATCAGTGCCGGAGCGGGAATCATGTCCGCCGGTGGCGAGGTGATTTCGATGAGCAGCGCAGTGGCGTCGTCCTCGGGTCGCTCGATGGCGTTGATGATCGTGGAGGCATCGGAGTGACGGCCGAGCAGTGCGGTGAGGCGCTCGCGGTTGAGCGGCCCGGTGACGCCGTCCGTGCAAATAAGCACGCGGTCACCGGCAACCACGCGCCAGGAAAACAAGTGTGGCGTGACGTTGGGTTCGAGGCCGAGGCCGCGGGTGATGATGTGGGATTCCCCGGGGCCCGTCATGGAGTGGCGTTCCGATAACGGGCGCAGCTCGCCCGCGCGAAGGAGGAATACTTCGGTGTCGCCCAGATTGACGCCCCACATCATGTCACCGGAGATGGCCACGGCGGCGAGGGTGCACGACAGGGCGCCCTCCGAGCCGTAGCGGTGCACGGCTTCCTCGCAGAGCTGCCGGTTGATTTGAACGGCAAATTCAAGCAGTGCGCGATCCACCGGCCAGCTGGAAGGGCGGGTTTCAAAATTATCCACCAGGCGCTTGGTCGCACTGATCGCGGCTTCGCGTCCTGCCCGCACACTGCCGACGCCATCGGCCACGGCGGCGACATAAATGCCGCCGTATTGGCGATGAGCGCTGGCATCATCTGATTCCCGGTGTCCGAGACCAGTGAGCGATGCGGTCGTGACGTGAAGGCCCATGGAATTAGATGCGGGCCTGCGCGGTGGCGCCCCAGGTGGTGCGCCAGCGTTTCTTGACGAGGATGAGGCCGCCGAGTGCCACGAGGCTGAGGACGGCGAAAGTCATCAATCCGGCGGTGTAGCCGCCGGTGAATCCCTTGGAGTAGCCGAGCGACATACCGAGCAGGAAGCCGCCCAGGCCGCCGCCGCAGCCGACGAGACCGGTCATGGCGCCGAGATCGCGGCCGAAGCGTTGCGGGAGCAATTGAAAGACCGAGCCGTTGCACATGCCGAAAGCGGCCGAGGCGATCAGGAAAGCGCCAGCGCAGAGCCACAAATTGTGCAACTGAGCGGCGAGGGCGAGCGACGCGGCCGCCACGAGATAGAATATATGAAGGGAGCGGATGCCACCCAGCCGGTCCGCCATCGCTCCACCGATGGGCCGGCCCAAGGCGCCGACCAGCGTGCAGATCGCCGCCATTTCCCCGGCGTGCACGGTGCTGAGACCGAATTCATCGCGGAAGTAGATTGAAAATGCCGTGGCGAGTCCGACGAAGCCACCGAAGCTGATCGTGTAGAAAAAACAGAACCAATGAACATCGCGTTCGCGCAACAGGCGACCGTAGTCAGCGAGACGGCGCGGCTTGGCGGTCGAGGGCGGCTCCTTCGAGAAAATCACATACAGGATGAATGCGGCCATCAGTGGAATCAGTGCCCAGCCGAAAACGCTGACCCATCCGAACCGGGTGGCAAGACGGGGCGCGAGCAGGTGATCGATGACGACACCGATGTTCCCGGCTCCGGCGAGGCCGAGCACGGCACCCTGCAGGCGCGGTGGATACCAGCGACCGGCTTGCGGGAGGGCTACGGCAAAACTGGCGCCCGCCAGACCGAGCACGATGCCGAGGCCGAGAACCTGGTTGAGGCTGCTCAGTCCGGAGCGCCAAGCCACGGCGAGGCCGGTCATGACGATGAGCTGAAGTGCGATCCCGGTGGTCTTGGTGCCGATGCGATCCACGATCAGTCCCAGCACGATGCGCAGCACGGCGCCGGCGAGCGTGGGAGTCGCGACCATCAGAAATTTCTGCTGCGGGGTCAGCCCCAGATCGGGCGCGATGAAAGGCGCAATTGCGCCGAGCATCGTCCACGCCAGAAAGCTGACATCAAAAAACAGAAAGGTCGTCACCAGCGTGGGCCAGTGACCGTTGTCGCGGAGATCACGCCAGTTCATAGCGGGAGCAACGGAAGGTTGAAAATGAAGAGGGACGATGGCCCGCCCTTCACGTTGTTTTTTGGCCGGTTCATGAGCAGGATGGACTGGGCCAAGCTGCTTATGCCGAAGGCGATGACGGGATGATTGGTGGGTTGGGCGGTGGAGGACATGTCTGCCTGTTTATAAGCGGGTAACATGCCAGATCGGCCGATCCGTCGAATTAGTGATACTAAAAGATTTCATGCTTCCAATTAATCCGATTCATAATGGCTCGCCGGCTGGTCCATGAAATCCCAGCTCCAGCCGGCGCCCAAACAGGCAATTACAAATTGAGCGTGAGCTGGACGTAAACGTAGCTCGCGTCTTTGGAACCCACGGCAGCGAGGGACTGCCTGATGTATTCGCCGCGGAAATAGTGGGCGGCGCCGGCCTCGATTTGCGCGTAAGGCTTGAAGGTCCAGCCGGCGATGAGGTCGAGCTCGGTTCCGAGTTCGTTCCGGTAGGACGGATTGATCCGGTAACCCTTGCCGCTGCCCGCGGCCGCTCCGGTGAAGTTGCGCGGAACGCCGCCGACATTGTACCAAAAATCAGTCGTGCGATCGAGGAACTGGTAGTGCAACTCGGCCGCGAGACTGATATTGGCCTTCGGCTTGACGGTGTAGACGAAGCGTAAGTCATGCAGATTTTGCAGACTGTTCAGATCCATGTAGCCGTAGTGAAGGTGGGTCGTGGCGAAAAGATTTTGAAAGGTGCCGCTCTTGCCATCCGCAGAATTTTTGTCACCGGAGCCGTAGCTGTAGACGAGCCCGAGGCGCGGCTGCCAGGCGAGTTCGGTCCAGGTGTAGCCGCCTTGGAGCACGAGGGCCCAGGCGTCCTGCTTGAGTCGCGGGGCAGCGAGGGCGGCGGCGACGGTGGTGGCCGGGAAGACGGCAGTGCGGTTGCCGAACTGGTGCATCAATTCGACGCCGTAGTCCCACGCATCATAAGCGAGAGGCTTGGACTTGATCCGGAATCCCGCCGTGTAGAGATCTTGGGCGCCGGGGAAACGAAACGGGGCGGCGACGCCGGTCCAATTGTCGGTCGCGATGCCGCGCGAGACATTGCGGGCGAGCAGGTATGCCTCGACGATTTCGTTTTTGGCGAGCGTGGGAAAATTAAAGTATGCACCGGAAAAGCGGTCCTGCGAGTTGCTCTTGTTGGCATTGTTGTGGTCATTGTAGACGAGACCACCGGTGAACATATCGACGCCAAACAGGGCGTTTTGCCACCGAACCTTGGCGGCATCGAACGTGCGCGCGTTGTTGTTCCAGCGAAAAGCGCCAAGGATGCGCTGATCACCGTAAGACAATTCCTGGCGGCCGATTTTCAGCGAGAGCGGAAATTCCTTGTGGTTGCCCATGAAGATATAGGCCTGGTGGAAATCAATCGGACCGTCGCGCTCCGTGAGCGCCTTGCCGGGGGCGGTGGGATTGTAGCGTTCGTCACCCAATGAATAACTGGAGCGGCCCTCGACGAGAAAGTTGAACCACTTGGCGGTGTAGCCGCCGCGAGGCATGACGCGGGTAAGCGTGTAGCGGTTGTTATTGTCATCCTGCGGCCGCTTCGAGAAATCCCAATTCGAGCCGGCGTCGGTGAAGCCCGCGTCGTCCTTGATCTCCTCGCGGATCCGGACGTTTACTCCGATGTCCCAGGCGCTCATGTAAACGTCGTCGGCGCGGAGCTTTTCGTTGATCAGTCCCGGAAACGGGCGGGCCGGTGGTGGCGGGATGTATTGGGCGCGGACGGCAGGGGCAGCGGCCGAGAGGAGGACGAGCGCGAGGAGCGCGGATCGGTGGAGGAGGTTCATGTGGAGGTGTGAGGTTGGTTTAGTCGCAAGTGAAAAGGGAAAGGGTTCAATGGGCGGCCGCGGGCGCGTGATGGCGATGGGCGCGCACTTCGAGAAATTGGATGACGTGATCGCGGAGCGGATAATAATCCGGGTGCTCCATGACCGCCTTGCGGTCGCGTGGGCGGGGGAACTTCACGTCAATGATCTCGCCGATGGTGGCTTCGGGGCCGTCGGTCATGCAGACGATCCGGTCGCTGAGGTAGAGGGCTTCGTCGACATCGTGGGTGACCATCATGGCCGTGATTTTTTCCTTCCGCCAAAGATCGAGCAGCACGGCCTGCAGTTCGTAACGGGTCAGCGAATCGAGCATGCCAAACGGCTCGTCGAGGAGTAGCATCTTGGGCTTGAGAGCAAACGCACGCGCGATGCCGACGCGTTGACGCATGCCTTGCGAAAGCTCGGAGGGGCGCTTGTGCATCGAGTCGCCGAGTCCGACCACGCTCAGGTAATATTCCGCGATCTGGTCCCGCTCGCGCTGTCTCGCGGTGTAGAAGACCTGTTCGATTCCGAGCATCACATTTTCCTTGGCCGTCATCCACGGCAGGAGTGAAGGCGATTGGAACACGATGCCGCGATCGGGACCGGGGCCCGCGATTTCCTTGCCGGCGATGATGATGACCCCGCTCGTGATTTCACTGAGCCCGGCGAGCATCATCAGTTGCGTGGACTTGCCGCAACCTGAGTGACCGATGACGCAGACGAATTCGCCCTTGGTGATCTTCAGGTTGAAATCCTTGACGATGACGGCCTCGCCGCCACCCGGCTTGGGGTAGGATTTGACGAGTTGGGAAATTTCCACGTAGGAGCTCATGGTTTGAGGGAGGTCTCGACATTGACGGCGGCAATTTCAGCGCGCCGGATGGGTCCGGCGCTGCGGGGCCGGTGCGAACCCCTCGGACCGGAGATGTCCTCGGGCTCGATGTCGGGCAGCACGAGCTTGGTGAGAATGCCGGTGGTGTCGCGCGGGCGGGCCTTGAGCAGGTAGTTCACGATCTCGTTGCGGATCTGCTTGAATTCGTAGTTTTCGTTGAAGAGCCGGCGGTCGCGCGGACGGGCCAGAGTGATCGGGATCGAGGGCCCGAGTGTGGCCCTTGGTCCGGCGGTGAGCGGGATCACGCGATCGGCGAGATAGATGGCTTCGTCGGGATCGTTGGTGATGAGCACGACGGTTTTTTTGTCCTCCTGGCAGATGCGGGAAAGTTCGTCCTGGAGGGTGCCGCGGGTGAGGGCATCGAGTGCCCCGAGCGGTTCGTCGAGAAGCAATATGTGCGGCGTCATCGCAAGCGTGCGGGCGACGGAGACCCGCTGGCGCATGCCGCCCGAAAGTTCGGCGGGAACTTTTTTCAGGGCAGGCGTCAGGTTCACCATCCCAATGTATTTTTCCGTGTGCGCCTGCCGCTCGGCAGGCGTCCATTGCGGGAAAACCTGGTCGACGGCGAGAGCGACATTCTCGTAAACGCTCAGCCACGGCAGGAGGCTGTAGTTTTGGAACACGATGCCGCGGTCGGGGCCGGGGCCGTCCATTTGTTTTCCTTCAAAAAGAATTTCACCCGAATCGGGCGTGGTGAGCCCGGCGAGCATGGACATGAGGGTGGTCTTGCCCGCGCCGGAGTACCCGATGATGGCGACGAACTCGCCCTCCTCAATTTGCAGATTGATATCGTGGAGCACCTCGCTGCGTTGCCACGAGGGACCAAAGCCTTTGCAGACGTTTTTAACTTCGAGGAAGGCCATGGGAGTTCGGGGAACCGATTGGTTCGGAATGAGGCGCGCGGTAGGTGCTGGCGGCGGACACCAGGCAGACGGCGACGGCAATGATAGGCGTGATGATGGTTTTTATGATGACGGTGCGGGTGACGAGGCCGTGCAGCCAGAAATCGCCCTGGTTGACGCAGATTTGCAGGAAGCCGACGGGCAGACCAATCGCGAGGGCGCGCAGCCAGACCGTGCGGGCGGTGAGGGCGGTGGGCCAGGAATTGAAGGACATGGGTCGCGCTCCGGGAAAAACTTCAGATGCTCTTGAAGCGCGCTTCGACGAGGCTCATGAGGCGGTCGAGGACGAAGCCGACCAAGCCGATGGTGATGATGCAGAGAATAATTTGCTCGTAGATAAGCGCGTTGTACTGCTGCCAGAGAAAACCACCGATGCCCGGGCGGCCGGTGAGCATCTCGGCGGCGACGATGACGAGCCACGCGATGCCGAGACTGAGCCGGAAGCCGGTGAACATGTATGGCAGCGTCGCGGGGATGAGGACCTTGAAGAGGGTTTTGGTGCGGGAGAGTTTCAAGACCCGGGCGACGTTGAGATAATCCTGCGGGATAGCGCGGACGCCCACAGCGGTATTGAGCACGGCCGGCCACATCGAGCAGATCGCGATGGTGAAGAGCGCGGCGGCGTCGGAAGCACCGAAGAGAAGTTTGCCGTCGCTATTGGTCAGCTTGAAAGAGCTGAAGAGCACCATGCCGAGTGGGAGCCAGGCGAGTGGTGAGACGGGTCGCAGGATCTGGATGATCGGGTCGAACATCTTGGTGAAGGCCTTCGAGAGTCCCAGGCAGAAGCCGATCGGCGTGCCGATGATCAGGGCGATGAAGTAGCCTTCGGCGACGAGTTTCAGCGAGAGCCACGTGAAGGCGAGGATGCCCTGGTCCATCTCGCCGCGTTTGGCGAAAGGCTCGAGGACATAGGGTTTGGACTCGACCCAGGTTTTCCCCGGGGTGGGCAGATCCTTTGACCACGTTTTGCTGGAGGCATACCAGAGGATGAAAACGATGGCGACCCCGACCAGAGGCAGCAGCAGCCCGTCGAGGCGTTTGAGTTTTTCTTTCATGGTGTGGTTGGTTTGTGCGAGCGTTTGAGTTTTCGGAAAATGATCAGAAGCGCGCCGTGTGCACCGGATGGGCGCGGGCAAATGTCTCGGGATCGGCGGGATCGAAGGTGGTGCCGTCGAAGAATTTTTCCGGAGCGTGATTGACCGGGCCGGGGGCGGTTCCGGTTTGCGCCAGCGCGGCCGCGTAGAATTCCGGGCGCATGAGGCGGGCGGTGAGTGCGGCGTAATCAGGCGCGCCGAAAGTCATCGCCCACCGGCGCATCTGGCTGAGCCACCACAAGGCGTAGCGCGGCTGTGGATTGTTGGCATCGCGGCGGCTGAAATTCACGGCATGGGCGTCGTTGGTCATGCTGCGGCCATCGCCGAATTCAAACGTACCGGTGAGGCGGGGGAGAATCTGCTCGACGGGACAGCCGATGTAGTTGGGCGAACTGAGCATGGCGGCGAGTTCGGCGTGATTGGTCGGTTCGTCGCACCACTGACCGGCGAGGTGCAGGGCCGCGAGGGCGGCGGTGACGGTGGCGGGTTGCGCGGCAGTGAAGGCGGCGGTGAAGGCCAGGATTTTTTCCGGATGATCCGGCCAGATTTGCTGGGAGGTGATGGCGGTGTAGCCCAGATCCTCGGCAATGGCGCGGGCGTTCCAGGGTTCTCCGACGGAGAAGCCATCGAGCTGGCCCTGCCGGAGATTGGTCACCATGTGCGGTGGAGGAATGGTGATGAGGGCGAGGTCGTGGTCGGGGTTGATGCCGCCGGCGGCGAGCCAACTGCGAAGCCAGAGTGCATGAGTACCCGGAGCGAGGGTCATGGCGAACACGGCCGGCCGGCCGGCGTCGCGCCGCTGAAAAATTTCCTTCGCGAGAGCTTTCGCGTCAGTCGTGACCCGGCCGCGATATTTGGCGGCGAGGGTGATGGCCTGACCATTCCGGGAGAGAATCCAGGGAATGACGAGCGGCCGGGCCTTCGGCCCGAAGTGGCCGAGGGCGGTGGCGAAGGGCAGGCCGAAAAGCAGGTGGGCCGCCTGACAGGCGCCGCAATCCAGACGCTCGCGGGCGGCGGACCAGCTGGTGGTGCGATCAAGCGTCACGTCGAGCCCCGCCTGCTTAAAAAAACCACGCTCCAACGCCACGACCAGCGGGGCGCAGTCGGTGAGCGGCAGGAAGGAAATTTTAAGGGCGGTGGGCATCAGGAGCGTGGAGATTTTGTTTTTGTTTGAATACGGACCAGCCAGCGGGATTGCTGCCCCTTGCGGGGAAGCCGGCTGAGTCCGGTACTAATGCGCTCAGCCTTTGAGGGATTTGACGGCGAAGCCCTTTGCGTAGGCCTCGAGATCGCCAGCAGGATCGAAAGTGACGCCGTCGAAGAGAGTCTCCGGGGTCATGTCCACGCCGCCGTGGGTGTAGCCGATTTCCTTCATGGCCTCCTCGTAAATATCTGGGCGCATGACCTGCTTGGCGACGCCGGCGTAATCGGGTGCGCCGGTGACCATGCCCCAGCGGCGGAATTGCGTGAGCCACCACGTGGCGAACTTCGCCTGCGGGTAGTTGCAATTGCGTTTGCTGAAATGCATCGGGTTCGGGTCGGTGACGACGCGGCCGTCGCCGTAGTCGAGTTGTCCGAGGAGACGGCCGAGGATGATTTCCTTTTGGCAGTTGATGTAGTTCGGCTTGCTGACGATGGCGCACTGTTCGGGACGGTTGGCAACGTCATCGAGCCAGACGCTGGCCTCATGCAACCCTTTCAGCACGGCCTTGACCGTCTTCGGGTATTTTTCCGCGAACTCGGCGGTGAAGGCGCAGACTTTTTCCGGATGGTCTTTCCAAATATCCTGGGTCGTCACCGACGTGAACCCGATGCCGTCGGCGATGGCGCGTGCGCCCCATGGTTCACCCACACAGAAACCGTCCATCTTGCCGACCTTCATGTTGGCGACCATCTGCGGGGGCGGGATGGTGATGAGCGAAACATCCTGGTCGGGATTGATGCCGCCGGCGGCGAGGTAATAGCGCATCCACATGGCGTGGGTGCCGGGCGGGAACGTCATGGCGAAGGTGAGTGGCTCGCCGAGTTTTTTGGCGGAATCAACGAAGGGTTTGAGACCCTTGGGATCGGCGCCGACCTTTCCCTTCCACTCGGATTTGAGGGTGATGGCTTGGCCGTTGCGATTGACCATCCAGGGGATGATCATCGGCTTTTTCGGCGAGCCAAGCAGACCCATGGTGGAGGCGATGGGCATGCCGGTGAGCATGTGCGTGGTGTGGATCGATCCGCTGGAGAGCGAGTCGCGGATGGCGGCCCAGTTGGCGCCCTTGGTGATGGTGGCGTTGATGCCGTACTTTTTGAAAAAACCCTTTTCGTGCGCGATGACGAAAGGCGAGCAATCGGTCAGTGCGATGATGCCGATGTTGATGTTGGGCATCTCGGGTGCATTCGAGCCCGCATCAGCGGTGGCGGCCCAGCTCTTGGAGCCGAGGGCAGCCCAGAGCGCGGCACTGCCGGTGAGCGTGGCGCCGCGGGCGATGAATTGACGACGGTTAAGCGGGGACGAGAGTCCCGCCGGGGAGCTTGGATTGTTTTGGTGCATTTGGGTCGAGGTTGGCAGTGGCTTCACGAAATAAGTCCTCACGAAAAAGCGCGCCGGGTAAGCCGGGGTGGGCAAGCGCGCGCGGAACCAGCTCGGCGGCGACAAGCTCGGCCTGAACGGTGTTGGCACGGGAGAGGGTCGGGGCGCTGGCGTCGCCGCGGCTGAATACATGAAAGTCGGTGAGGTGCTCCATGCGCTCGTGACCGCAGGCAAAATGACCGGTGAGGGCGGGGCTGATCACCTTGGCGGAAACATTGAGG
>JANYDX010000173.1 GCA_025363395.1 Verrucomicrobiota bacterium | reverse complement strand
GATTCGAAACTGCTGCCACCCGTAGGTGTCTGGACCGTGTCTCAGTTCCAGTGTGGCTGATCATCCTCTCAGATCAGCTACCCGTCTTAGCCTTGGTGAGCCGTTACCTCGCCAACTAGCTGATAGGCCGCGAACTTCTCTATTAGCGCCAGGCCTTGCGGTCCCCGGCTTTAGTATGCCTCTCAGGAGAGAGACAACCACATGCGGTATTAATCCGACTTTCGTCGAGCTATTCCACACTAAAAGGTAAATTGTTCACGTGTTACGCACCCGTTCGCCACTGCGTTTCAACTATATTGCTACAGTTGAAACACCGTTCGACTTGCATGTCTTAACCACGCCGCCAGCGTTCATTCTGAGCCAGGATCAAACTCTCCGAAAAAAGAGAGTCACAAATCCTAGTGATTCATGAACTACTTAAAAATGGTTCAGACCCAAAGGTCTGAACCTTGGAATAATGTTGATTGGGGGTCCCAATCAATCGCACAAAGTAAATTTCAAAGAACCACTCCCAGTTAAGGGAAAGATTTCTAAGAGAACATTCGCTTTTTGCTTCGTCAATACTTTTTCCGAGAATCTCTAAAAAAGTTTTGGGAAGGAACGAATATTTTCTTAATCCTTCACTTACTTGCCGAACGTTTGTCGTGCGGTGTTTAGCGAAGGGAGCCGGGAACATGTAAATGCGGTTTCCTTAATCAAGATCTTTCTCAAATTAAAGCACGAACAGATTATTAGTTAATACAGAACAACAACTTGCATTGTTAATATCAAGCGCCTGCAACCTTCGAATTTTGCCCTGCGTGGGTTCAAAACATTTTCCCGGCAGGAGTCATTTTATTGTATCCGTTTATGCAATACTCACACTTCGACGGTCTTTTAAAAAATAGCGGGTAGCCGAAAAACGCGAGGCTTTGGTCTGCTCTGGGGGTGGCCCGGTGACTTTGGTGATCAGTCGGGCTTGAGCTGGAGTTTAGCCCGCCATTTTCGGCCCTGCCCAGGTCAGCTGTCGGCATGTTCATCGTGCGCGGGTATACTGTGGCCGCACTGGGCTACATGCCCGCGCTGGTTCGGCGGCGCGCTGAGCAATAATTGACCATGTGCACGAGATTCCAAGTGGCCGCGGCGTATTGGCCTGGGGCATGGCGTGCGTGCGACGCCCCGATAACGACTTTTGCGGAAGCCCCTTCTTGCTCCACCCGAAGGCCTCTTAAATGCGTTTGCGAACTCTTTGGCTGATGGCGCAAGCCGGCGAAGGGCGCAGCTGTGTGCCAGCCTTTGTCGGCCCCGACCGACACAAGCTGGAAGTTGAGTGTCCGCAGTTCGCCCAGCTGCTCTATGGCTACGGCGGACTCGGGCGCGCATACGGCGGGTGACTGCTGCGAAGCGTATGCACAGTCCGTGACGGTTTTCCATCGTGGCGCGGCCAGCGAACACAGTCGGGCTTCTTTGCCCGGGTCGGACCAGTTTGGCCTCGGCGTCGGTGGTGTATTCGTGCGTGTTGTTGCGTCGCTTGTCTCTTTTGAAGTCCATCCACGCATTACCGCCACCCTGTCCCTGGCCGGTGTCCTGGGGCCGGAAACTCTTCAGCGAAGCCCACGCCTAGTGTCCTGAGCGATTAAAGCGTGCAATAAGTCAGATCGACTGATGGTATGCTGCATGATCATGGGACGCCCAAAGACGGAACTGGTGTTGAGTGCGGAAGAGAGCGCGAAGCTGAAGATGATGGCCAGGCGGCCTAAGTCGGATCAGCGCACGGCATTTCGTGCGATGGTGGTGCTGGATTGTGGCAGTGGGCTGAGCAATGCGGCGGTGGCGGCGAAGCACGAAGTCACGGCCCAAACGGTCGGCAAATGGCGCGAGCGGTTTGTCGCACAGCGGCTCGGCGGGCTCGGCGATGCCCCACGGCCCGGACAGCCGCGCACCATTACCGACGGGCAGATTGAGGCGGTGGTCACCCGTACGCTGGAAAAGCGTCCCGCGGCCGCCACGCATTGGAGCACGCGCTCCATGGCGAAAGCCAGCGGCCTGACGCAAAACGCCATTGTGCGGATCTGGCGTGCCTTCGGACTGAAGCCGCATTTGCAGGAGAACTTCAAGCTCTCCACCGATCCGTTCTTCATCGAGAAGGTGCGCGACATCGTCGGGCTTTATCTCAATCCGCCGGAACAAACCCGGGCGATTGTCCTGTGTGTCGACGAGAAGAGCCAGATTCAGGCGTTGGATCGCAGTCAGCCGATCTTGCCGCTGCGAGCCGGGCAGCCGGAACGCCGCACCCACGATTATTACCGCCACGGCACCACCTCACTCTTCGCCGCGTTGGACATCGCCACCGGCAAAGTCATTGGCCGCTGCCACGCGCGACACCGCCATCAGGAGTTCCTGCGTTTCCTCCAACAGATCGAGCAGACCGTGCCCCCCGGCCTCGACGTCCATCTGGTTTTGGACAATTACGGCACGCACAAAACACCGAAGGTCGCGGCGTGGTTCAAGCGCCGGCCTCGCTATCACCTGCATTTTACCCCGACCAGCAGTTCATGGCTCAATCAAGTCGAACGCTGGTTTGCGAAGATCACTGACCAGCGGCTACGCCGCAGCGCCTTCCGCTCCGTCGACGAGTTGGAAACCGCCATCCGCCACTATCTCGAAACCAATAATCAAAATCCGACGCCGTTCATCTGGACTGCCTCTGCCGATCTCATCCTCGGTAAAGTCCAGGCACTTTGCTCACGGATTAATCGCTCAGGACACTAG
>JANYDX010000165.1 GCA_025363395.1 Verrucomicrobiota bacterium | reverse complement strand
GCGGCGGCCTCCTTCGAACAATTCTGGGGCTATCGCCAGGCGGTTTCGAGCCGGGATCTTTCCGATGTCG
This sequence comes from Verrucomicrobiota bacterium, assembly GCA_025363395.1. Taxonomy (GTDB): domain Bacteria; phylum Verrucomicrobiota; class Verrucomicrobiia; order Opitutales; family Opitutaceae; genus Lacunisphaera. Next base: position 14,630 of record JANYDX010000165.1, on the reverse strand, counting down.
AGGCGGTCATCACCCGGGGAAATTTCCGGCGTTACGAAACGCGCGCCGACTACGATTTTGGGTCCTACTTTGTCGCGCTGGATCAGGAGGCGAACGACCCCGCCGTGATCGGGGCGCGCTTCGGTTCGCGGCTGCGGCCCGTGCAGAAAGTCAGGTTTATTTGCGACGAGCCGGGGAAATCCAGCGGCTTTCTTTCCCGCACCGCGCGCATCACCCGCGAGTTGAGGCACACGCTGGAGCAGGCGAAAAAAACCATCGTCATGCAGACGCCCTATCTGGTGCTGAGTGCACCCGCGCAAAAATTATTCCACGAAATGCAGGAGAAAAATCCGGGACTGCGGATCAGGGTGTCGTCGAACAGCTTTGCCTCCACGGACAACCTGCTCGCGTATTCGGCGAATTACCGTTTGCGCAACGACTATGTGGAAAACCTGCACCTCGATATCCATGAGTTCAAGCCGCAGCCGGGCGCGGTGGCGTCGCTGTTCACGCAGTATGCGACGATGGTCCAGCTCGCGAAGGACCGGGTGGCCGCGGGGCGGCAGGCCCGGCTTCCGTTCATGTGCCTGCACGCGAAATCCCTGGTCGTGGATGACACGATCGCGTTTGTCGGTTCCTACAATCTCGATCCCCGCTCGGAAAGTTTGAACACCGAAGCCGGCTTGCTGGTGGAGGATGCCGCCTTCGCGCAGAATCTGCGGGAGGAAATCGAACGGGACATGCGCGCGGAGAACAGCTGGGTGATCGCCCGCCGGGATATTCCCTTGCGTCTGGAGGCGTTGAACAGCCTGGTGGGCGGGCTCATCGCGCTGGGTCCGATCGATTTGTGGCCGGTGCAAAATACCAGCAGTTTCGAGCTACTCCCGGGCGCGGTGGAAGTGACGCCCGATGACCCGTTGTTTCACAAAAACTACCGGGAAGCCGGTTCGTTTCCCGGGACCGAGGGGGTACTGTCGCAAAAGGAAATCCTGACCCGAATCTACAAAGCCGTCGGTGCGCCGCTGACGCCGGTGTTGTGAATGGGCTAGCGCGGGGGTAGACAAGGAGAAAACAGGTCGAACAATTCTGCTTATCTCTAATCACAGCATAAGACGGAACTCGCGTTTCTCATTGTACGACTCATTTGTATTTGATCCGAAATATGATCACTCGCCTTCAAGTGAATGGTTTTAAAAATTTGGTCGAGGTTGACCTGCACTTCGGACCGTTCACCTGCATCGCCGGTGCCAACGGGGCTGGTAAATCTAATCTATTTGATGCAATTCGTTTTCTCGGTGCTCTTGCCTCTCGGCAATCTCTGATGCAAGCGGCCGCCACAGTCCGTGATAATCGGCGTGCTGCAGATATTCGTTCTATTTTCCATAGAGTGGGTGAACTCTGCGCGAAGAAAATGACCTTCGCTGTCGAGATGATTGTTCCGGAATCGGCGACCGACGAACTTGGACAGTCGGCAAATGCATCGCTTACTTTTTTGCGTTATGAACTCGAGCTTGGCCTTCGGCAAGATGCCGACACCGGGGGCTCTACTTTGGAGATTTTACGCGAAGCATTACTCCCGATCAAACAAGGTGAGGCTGCAAAGCTCCTGCCCTTTTCACACAAAGCTTCAACTTGGCGTAAGTCAGTTGTGCTTGGGGTACGGCGCGGCGGGCCCTTTGTCTCAACTACGGTCAAGGATGGGAAAACCGTCATTCAGCGCCATCAAGACAGCGGCAGTAAATCCAGCCAGGCCCATCACGACGGTGGCAGTCGTGGGCGCCCAATTCCCGCTCCTGCCCAATCACTCAAACGAACAATTGTCTCAGCGGCGACCGCTGAGTCGCCAACTTTGCTTTGTGCTCAGCGAGAAATGGAATCGTGGCTTCAGTTACAGCTCGAACCGACAGCCCTGCGGCAACCGAGTGATCTGAATTTGCCTCCTCATCTTAAGCCGAATGGCGAAGGTTTGCCTGCCACGCTCTACCGTATTGCGCGTACTTCAAGTTCTCCCGAAGCAGTCTATGCGCGCACGGCAAACAGGCTTGCCGAGCTCATTAAAGATGTCCGCAATATTGCGGTTGAGCGCGACGACAAACTTGAGTTGCTCACGCTTGAATTAACTGATCGCGAAGGTACTCGCCATCCAGCCCGTTCGCTGTCCGATGGCACATTACGGTTTCTTGCCCTTGCAGTACTAGAAATGGACCCAGGTGCCCATGGGGTTCTCTGTCTTGAAGAACCAGAAAACGGAATTCATCCTGATCGTATCGCCGCAATGTTGCGCCTCCTACAGGATATTTCGATGGACGTGGATCTAGCCGTAGGGCCCGATAATCCCCTTCGTCAAATTATCATCAATACGCACTCTCCACTTGTTGTTGGGGAATGCCCAGACGACGCCCTTGTCCTTGCTCATAGCGTCCAGTGTATAGGCGATGGCCGCACCTTTAATAAAGTTTCATTTCAAGGATTGTCGCAAACTTGGCGAGGTAAGGCGGATAAGAATCCTATTTCACGAGGACAACTGCTTGCATATCTCACCCCTGTCTGTCTCCAAGCACCCGTCAGGGAGAGTGCTTCTGATTCAACAGCTAGACAGCCTCGTAGAGTGCGTGATCGCCCCGACCTCATGCAGAGTGATTTCTTTCAGCAGATGGTGGCAGAGACATGAAAATTCGGTATACTCTGTTGGCAGACGGCCCATCAGACTCAGCCCTTTTACCGATTCTTACTTGGCTAATAAAGCGAGATTTGCGGGTTAGTGAAATTGATGTCCAGTTTGCTCATCCAACGGTGTTGCCTTCGGCAAGCAAGGGATTAGCTGCTCGAGCAACTGCTGCACTTTCGCTTTACCCAGCAAACATTTTGTTCGTGCATCGCGATGCAGAACGCGAGCCGGGCCATGTGCGGCGACAAGAAATTATGGAAGCCTTGGCTCGTCCTCTACAAATGAATCTATTTATCCCTGTAGTGCCGGTGCGTATGACTGAAGCATGGCTGCTATTCAATGAAGCCGCTATCCGTCGCGCCGCAGGGAATCCAAATGGTCGCATGCCTCTAAATCTGCCGCGCGTTCAGGACATCGAATTGATTCCTATGCCCAAAGGTTCACTTCAAACCGCACTTAAAACAGCCTGCGAGCTACGCGGGCGCGCACTTGCCAAATTTAATGCACGAGAAGCCGCTGGCAGAGTAGCAGATTTAATTGACGATTTCTCACCACTTTGCAGTCTAAATGCCTTCAAGGATCTGCAAGCCGACATTCGAATTGTTATAGCTGAGCTAGCAGAGGGAACCAACCGAGGCGCTAGCGCAGGCAAGGCCAAGACGGAATCAATCTGAATCGGTGGACGCGCTTGCTGCCCAGCCTTGGTTGACGTCGCCCGAGGTCTGAGTACCTTCGTGTGCCATGAGCGACTTTGCCCCTGCCGCGGAAGTGGCGTCTACCCGTGCCGCCCTCGAACGCCTGAAGGTCAACATGCGTGTGACCATCAAGGGCAAGGATGATGTGATTGAACAGTCACTGGTTTGCCTGCTCGCCGGCGGGCATCTGCTGATCGAGGATCTGCCGGGCGTGGGCAAGACGACCCTCGCTTACTCGCTGGCCCGCTCCATGGACTGCGCCTTCTCTCGCATCCAGTTCACCAGCGACCTTCTGCCAAGTGATGTGACCGGCGTGTCCATTTACGACGAGACGTTGAAGGAGTTTATTTTCAAATCCGGTCCGGTGTTTGCCAACATCGTGCTGGCCGATGAAATCAACCGCGCCACGCCCAAAACGCAGTCGGCGCTGCTGGAGGTGATGGATCGGGGCAAAGTCACGATGGATGGCGAGGCGCACGCCGTCGGTTCACCGTTCATGGTCGTCGCCACGCAGAACCCCATCGACTACGAGGGGACGTTTCCTCTGCCCGAGAGCCAAATGGATCGTTTTCTCATGCGGCTGCAGATGGGTTATCCGCAGCCGATGGATGAATTGGATATTTTGCGCGCGCCGCGTCTGGGCTATGATGCCATCGCCCTGAATCCCGTGGTCACCCGCTCCGACATTCTCAAAATGCAGGCGCTCGTTGGAAAGGTATTCGTCGAGGACAGTGTGCTCGATTACATCCTGAAAATTATCACCGCGACCCGCACCGAGGCGGAGTTCAAGGCCGGGATCAGTGTACGCGGTGGATTATCGCTGCGGGCTGCGGCGCAGGCGAGGGCGCTCGTGCAAGGCCGCGATTTCGTCATTCCGGAGGATGTGCAGGAGATGAGCGGCTCCGTGCTCATCCACCGTCTTTCGCTGGCGCGGCAGACTTCGGATGCGTTGGAAGAACGACGCGCTGTCCTCGCCGCCCTGCGCCGGATCATTGGCTCCATCGCTTTGCCGGAATGAGACGTGAAGGAGGAAGGACGAATGACGAATGACGAATGACGAATGACGAATGACGAATGACGAATGACGAATGACGAATGACGAATGACGAATGACGAATGACGAATGACGAATGACGAAAGGTGAATGGCGACTGATGGCGCATCTAGGGCCATTTGTCATTCCTTATTCGTCATTCGTCATTTTCCGACTGAGTATGACCACAGCAATAACAGTTAACAGTGGATCGAGTCCGAGGTGGGATGGTCCCGGGGCTCCGGCGCGGTCGCGGCGCGGATTTGATCTGAAGGTGCTGCTTTGGGCGCTGGTGTTTCCCGCCAAGCGGCACCGGATTTCACCAACGGTCCCGGGGCTTTTCCTGATCGTCCTGGCCATTGGCATTGGCTCGGCGGCCTACAACACCGCGAGCAATATTCTTTTCATCACCCTCTCGCTGCTGCTCGCGTGTTTGCTGCTGAGCGGGCTGCTGTCCTGGTTTAATTTCGCCGGGGTTTGCTGGCGCTTGCTGCCGCAGGGACCGTGGCGGGCCGGCCACGAAGCCATGGTGACCGTGGAGGTTAAAAATGAAAAACGCTGGCTGCCCACCTACAGCCTTTGGTTCGAACTGAGCACCCAGTCGCGTCATGTTTCCCCGGAGGAGAAACCGGCGAAGGACATGAAGATCCGGGAGGTGCTCGCGGCCATTGACCGGATTGTCACCCGCGGGCGGGTTCATTTGCGCGAGCGCATCGAGCCGGGTGGTGCGGCGAGTCTCGACTGGCTCGTGAAGCCGACGCAACGCGGTGAAGCGGTGGTGGAGCTGGCCTCGGTTGGTTCGCTTTTCCCGTTTGGGTTTTTGAAAAAAAACATTGGCGTGGCGGTCAGGCAGACTGTGCTCGTCTGGCCGGCGCAGATCACCTACCAGTGGATCGGAGCAGCGGCCGCACATTCCGGTTCACAGGGACAGCGCACGGCCCGGGCTGGTCGCGGCGATGATTTGCTGGCGGTGCGCAACTATGTGCAGGGCGACTCGCACCGCTTGATTCATTGGAAGGCGAGCGCGCGGCTGGGGCATCTCATGATCCGGCAGTTCGCGGCGGAAAGCCACGATGGCTACGTGCTCCGGCTGGATACCTCGGCGGGGGTTTGGACGCGGCCGGAGCAATTCGAATTGTTGTGCAGTTTTGCCGCGACGATGGCCGAGGATCTTTTCGCCGCGGGACGTTTGCGCGGTCTGTCGGTCAATGGAAGTTCGCTGGTGGAAACACGACGCATCCGTGATGTGGAAGCGTTGCTGGACGAGCTGGCCCGGTTGCAAGTTGCGGGCGAGGTCTCCTCACTCCGTGGAAATGATGCCTCGCGGGGTGGGGGCACTCCGCCTGCAGGGAGCAACCATAACGTCATTACATTCGCGCCCGAAGGAGCGCGGGGAGTCTCGGCTTATGTCGACGGTCATCACGCAGCGTCAGCTTAACCTCGACGAATTGCGGCGCTTCAAGTGGCTGCTGGGCGGCGCCATGGCGTTGGTGTCGTTGTGGACGGTTTTCTTCCTCGACGTGGAAGCGCTGAGCCTGGTCGGTATCACGAGCGCACTCATTGTTGCGACCCTGGTCTGGCCGCAACTGCCTGGTAAAATTCCGCCGCTGGTCTGGAAGCTGGCGGTGCCAGCGATCATCATCGCATCGGCGGTGGATTTTTATCTGAGCCCGGACACGCTGCCGGTGCTGATCCGGCTGGCCATCCTGCTGGTGTCTTACCGCTCGGTTTCCTATCGGCGCAAACGCGAGGATCTGCAGCTGATCGTGCTGGGAATGTTTCTGATCGTGGTGGCGGGCGTGCTGACCGTTTCACTGGGCTTTGCCTTTCTCCTGCTGCTGTTCACGGCCTGTGCGCTGGGATTTCTTTTTGTCATCAACCTGATCGATGCCGCGGAAACCGTCGGTCCCCGCACGGCCGAGGGCGGCGGGCTGGCGTGGACACGGGCGGGCTGGCGGGATTTTTTTGCCCGCCTGCGGCTGGTCGCCGACTGGCGGATGCTGGGCTTTGCCGCGGCTTTGTTTACGGCGGTGGTGGTCATGTCCGGTCTGCTGTTTCTGGTGATTCCCCGGTTTGAACTGGCGACGGGATTTTTTCTGGATCGTTACATCACCCGGAAGAGCCGCACCGGCTTTACGGAAAATGTGAATTTCGGCGATGTGACCGAGCTGGTCCGCGACCAGAGCGTCGCCATGCGGGTGGACGTGACGGACACGAGCGGCCTGTTGGAGCGGCCGTACTGGCGCATGGTGATCCTCGATGAATACACGCCGCAGGGTCTTAAAATGTCGGCCGCGATGAAGGCGGGCTTGCTGGCCGGGCAACGGGTGAATCAGCAGATTCGAGGTCAATCGTCCGGGCGTCTCGGGAGTTCGGTCGGCGGTAATTGGACTTTCTACATCGAGCCGGGGGTGAGTCGTTTTCTGCCGCTGCCGGGCAATTTTGGGGTGTTGCGGCTGCGTGATCCGGTGCCGGTGCAAAGCAGCGTGACCCAGCGGATCGTGGCTTTTCGCACAGAGCCGATGGCGATGTCCGCTTTCCAGCTTGAAGAGGTGGAGCAGACGACGTTTCTGGCCGATCCCAATTTTCAGCTGATGCTCAACGAGGCGCGCGCGAACCCGGGTCGGCTTTACAAGCAGATCAAATACAATCCGCTCATCAACCTCGGTGGCCCGAGCGGTCCGCAGAACGAAGCGGTGCTGCAGCGCGTGGTCGCGGAGATTGGTGGTGGTGCGGTCCTGCCCGCCGCCGAATTTGCCCGCCGGGCCACGGCGTGGTTGCAGACGCACCATGCGTACGCTCTGGCGGCCCGGCTGCCCGCCGGCGAGGGCAAGGATGATGTGGTGCGCTGGCTGGATTCCAGCGAGCCGGGGTTCTGTGAATATTTTGCCGGCGGCTTTACCGTGCTGGCCCGAGCGGCCGGCTATCCCGCGCGGGTGATTACGGGATTTCATGGCGGCACGCTGAATGCGTTTGAAAATTACTACATGGTGAGAAATTCAGACGCGCATGCGTGGGCGGAGATTTACGATGGCAAGACCGGTTGGTGGCGCATCGACCCGACCCCGGGCGCGGCGGCCACGGCTGAGGCGCTGGCGGCGCAGGCCGGCCGGCAGGAGCAGGACAGCAGCTGGTCGGCGCGCTTCGACAGCCTGCGCGTGCTGTGGTACCGGCGGATCGTCAATTTCGACTCGCGCACCCAGGTGCAAATGTTAGAGCAGGTGAAGAGTTTCACGATGGATTCGAGTTCGGCTGTGCGGGCGCGGTTTGAGGAGATGATGAAAGGGCTGAAGACCTGGGTGAGCCGGCCTTGGGATTCCATTCGACTGATGAAAACCGCGGGACTTGTGGCCGCGCTGGCGGCTTTGGGATTGGTGTTGGTGCAGGGGGTTCGCTGGATTTGGATGCGCTGGTGCCGGTGGCGGCGGCCGCTGAAGTTTGATCCCGTGCGCCGCAAGGCGGGCCAGTGGCTGGCGCGATTGCGTGAGCTGGGACGCGATCACCGATCGGTGGGACTTGATCGGCGGGAAGTGGCTGGAAGCCAGACCCAGTCGGTGATCGCGGAGTTGCAGCGGCTACGTTACGGCCGTCGTGAAAGCTGGCCGGATCCCGGCGGCGTTTTCAAGCGGGCGAAGCAGGCGCGGCGGTGAAGTGCGTTCGGATAGGCTACGTGCATACCCCCTCTATGAGTCCTGCTTTTATACGCACACGATCTCGCTGATTCGTACTTCACGGGTGGCGTGATCCACCCAAAATGAAAATAGGTATCCTTCCAAAAGAAGATTCTCCACGACGCGTCCCGCTGCATCAGTTGCCTGATAATCTCCGATTTGAAATGGCTGCGGGCGATCTGATCGGCCAAATTAACGACCAAGCGCTGTCTGCGCTTGGAAAGTGAGATGACGAAGTTCGCGGCCTCAAGCGACAGGTGACTCTCGTAGGACGAGCGATCAGGCATGTGCCAGCTGTTTTCGCAGATCGGCTACGCTCACTTTTTTGCCGGCGGCCATCTCATTCAATCGGCGCGCGGTCTCTTTTTTCCAACCGGCCCGTTCTTGCCCGCGACGAATTAAAAATGCCGACAAATTACGTCTATCGGCCTCGGATAGCTTCGAGGCGCGTTGCTTAAGCTCCAGAAAAGCAGCGGCAGTCATGGAACGGAAAATACTTGGTGTGTGCCGGAGGTCAAGGGGCTGTTTCTCGTCGTGCTGTCGCTCAAATAGGGTAGCCCGCAGCCCGCACCTACCGAAAAACCTGTTTAAAGGCTGGCTTACTCGATCTTGAATTTCTCGCTGGCGGCGAGGGCGGCGGCGGCTTTCTTCTCGAAATATTTTTTTATCACTGCACTGGCGATTGGAATGGCGTAGGTGCCGCCGCCGAAAGATTCCCCGCCGCTCACGATATTCTCGCCTTCAACGACCACCGCCATCGCGATTTCAGGATTTTCGATGGGCGCGAAACAAATGAACCACGCGTAGTTGATGTTTCCGGTCTTGCCGTCCTTCGTCACCTTTTTTTGCGCGGTGCCGGTTTTACCGGCGATGCGCACTCCTGGAACCCGCATGTTTGCGAGGCTGATGGTTTTTGCCGTGCCGTGAGTCGTGCATCCTTCCATTCCTTCCAATAATGCCGCACGCTGGACCGGAGTCAGTCCGATCGGAGGGGCGTGCTGCGTGGGCGCATCGGGATGGTGCAAAATCGTGGGTATGGTGAACAACTCGTTGCGAGCAACGGAGGCGGCAAAACACGCCATCTCCAACGGCGTGACGAGAACGTCGCCTTGCCCGATCGCCATGTTGGCGGTGTCGCCCGGATACCAGCGTTCTTTCTGGGTTCTCGCCTTCCACTCGGGATCGGGGATCACCATGCGTCCGGTTTCGCCGGGAATTTCGATTCCGGTGCGTTGACCGAGATGGAAGCGTTTCGCTTCCGCCGCGAGTCCTTCCACGGTCGTGAGCAATCCTGCTTGGTAAAAGAAAATGTCACAACTTTGTGCGATCGCCTCGGGCAGGAGAATGTTGCCGTGGTGACCGTCGCCATTTTCGCAATAATAGCGTTTGTTTCCGACCATCGTCACGCCTTCGCAATCGATGATCGGTTGATCCGGTAACACCTTCCCGCTGCGCATGGCGGCGATTGAGGTCAGAATCTTGAAGGTCGAACCGGGAGGGTAGGCACCGCCGATGGCTTGGTTAAACCAAGCGCCATCTTCGGCGATTTTATCCGCTTCTTCATTGCTCAAACGCGGCAGGAAGGAGTTGAGGTCGTAGTCGGGCTTGCTCGTGATCGCGAGGACTTCGCCTGTCCTGACATCGAGCGCCACCGCGGCACCGGTGCGTTCCACCGGATCGGTCAGGGCGGTTTCCGCCGCCAGCTGCAGGTCGATGTCGAGGCTGGTGGTGATATTGCGGCCCTGGACGGGCAGGCGTTTTTCGATGGGCAGGTCCACTTTGTAACCGGCGGGATCGACGCGGTAGATCGCGCCGCCGGTTTCGCCCTGCAGCTCGTCCTCGTAAAGTTTTTCCAAGCCGGTGCGGCCGGTGCTTCCTTTCATTTTGAAAGTGGGCAGTCCCTCGCCGGGGAAATCTTCGACCTCGGGATCGTTGTTGATGCCGACGTAGCCCAGGGTGTGGGCGGCGGAGGAGCCATAGGGATAGTAGCGGGTGCTCGACGTGTAGACCTGCAGGGGCGACTCGACCGGCAGGCGTTCGATGAGCCGCGCATATTCCGACGGAGCCAGATCATCGAGCAACACGTAGGGCAGCAGCAGCGTCTGGTCGATGTGGCGTTTCAACTCGGCGCTGCGCACGGTTTCGGTGCGGCCGAGGATGACGTTGATTTTATCGAGGTAGCGCTGCGCCACGGTCGCCCGGGCGATGCGGGAGAGTTGATCGGCGTTGGGGCGTTCGCCCTGGTCGAGTTTGCGGAAATTGCGATCCACCTTTTTGTACTCGGCGCGGAATTCGCCGCGCAGCTCAGCCAGATTGAGCACGACGGAGAAACGCGGCCGGTTGCCGACGAGGATATCGCCGTTCCGATCATAAATGTTGCCCCGCGGGCCAGGGATCACGACCCGGCGCTGGTTCTGGTGGCGTTCCCGCTCGTTGTAGAAGACGGCCTTGAACAGCTGGCGGTAAGCCAGTCCGCCGACGAGCACGGTGAGCAGGACCGCGACAATGCCAGAGAAAAGCAGCAGGCGGGGGTTGCGGGCGCTATGGGTTTCGATGAGCCGGCTCACGGGGACAATGGATTCAAGCGGTGGTAATAATCAAAGCGCCACCCGGCGGCCGGTATCAGGCCGGATATTCGCCAGTTGCATGCTTCGGTCCTGAAGCGCGAGGAACCACGGGGCGATCAGCAGAATGAGGAATTGCGACGCGAGCAGATCCACAAAGATGCGCAGCCAGGCTTCACCGGGTCGGGGATTTGAGCCGACCATCAGGAAGGAAAGGGCGATGATCAGAAAGAGATTGGCGAACAGTGCGACCACGATGCCGAAAATCGATCCTTCGCGGGGAAAGCGCCGCCGGCCGTAGAGCAGCGTGGCGTGCACGAGCCCGAGCAGGAGCATGTTGGTGCCGAACGGAACGGGCTCCAGCGAATCCATGATCAGTCCGGTGAGCGCCACGGCGATCAGGCCGTGTTTGCTGTCCAGCCGGAGCGCGGAGTAGACGACAAACAGCCCGCCCACGTACAGATGGACGGAACAATAATCGATCCACAGAAAGGAAAAATGGCTGAGGTAACTGTTGGCCGTGCCCACCAGCCACGACAGGAGCAGATTGGCGAGGAGCACGATGAGCCAGCGGAGATCGAGGCGACGCATGGGGATTACGCGGTCAGGCGTGGTGCAGCGCAGTGGTGGGTTAAGCGATGAAATCTCACCTCAGAATTCCTCAGGATTGAGCGGCACGAGCACGGTGACCTCGGTGAGGGTGCCCAGGCGTTCGTCGAGTGCGACTTCGCCGTTTTTGAACAGGCCGTCGGCGCTGGGTTCCAGATTTTTGATTTCACCAATGGAGAGACCGGGTGGAAACACGCCGCCGAGTCCGGAGGTCACGAGGCGCTGAGGGGAGCTGCTGTTCGCGAAAATATCGAGCGGGACGAATTCCACCGTGCCCCGTGGTGACTTGAAGGAATCGTTCAGGCCGCCCTGGTAGCTCAATGGGCGGCTGTCACCGGTCACACTGGCGGCGAGCCGGAACGTGGGGCTGGTGATGAGGTCCACGACGGAAGTGTAGATGTAGACTTCGGTCACGCGGCCGACCACGCCGCCGGCAAAGACCACCGGTGAGCCGACGGTGATGCCGTAATTTTTCCCCTTGCGGATGACGATGCGCTGCCACCAGCCCGAGAAATCGCGGCGGGCGACCCGCGCCGGCTCAAAGCGGAACGCCGGCATGGGCGGAAGATTGAGCAGGTTTTCCAGGCGCAGTATTTCCGCCTCCAGGTTTTTGTTTTGCTGTACGCCGTAATCATAATCGGCGATCAGTCCGGCAATCTGCTGGCCGGCTTTCAGCAGCTCGTCTTTTGAGTGCAGGCGGTTGGACCAGAACGTTTGCAAATCCTGCACATAGGAGTCAGCGACGACCAGCGGGGCCTGAATTTCAAAAAAAGTGGCGCGGGTGAAAGTCTTCACTGCGAGCGAGACAAAAAGCCACGCGAGCAAGATGATGCCCAAGGTGGCAAAGGGTCGGGCCTGATCGAATCGTTTCGGAAGCACAGCGAAGTTTTTTTGCGGTTGGGGCGGTTACCCGTAACCGTCCCGAGGGCCCAGGGGCGTGGCCCAAGCTCAGAAGTCCGCGGCAGTCCGGTAAAGTTCGTCAATATTATTGAGGAAGACGCCGGTGCCGTTGGCGACGGCGGAGAGTGGGTCGTCTGCCACAGTAACGGGCAGTCCGGTCTTCTCGGAAAGAAGTTTGTCGATGCCGCGGATCAGGGAGCCGCCGCCGGCCATGACAAAACCGCGGTCCACCAAATCGGCGGAAAGTTCGGGCGGGCAGCGTTCGAGCGCGGCGCGCACCGCCTCGACGATGGCGGCGATGGTGTCGCCGATGGCTTCACGGATTTCCTGGGAAGTGATGTGGATGGTCTTGGGCAGGCCGGCGACGGAGTCGCGACCCTTCACTTCCATGGCCAGCTCGGTTTCCAGCGGATACGCCGAGCCGATGGTGACTTTGATTTCTTCCGCGGTGCGCTCGCCGATGAGGAGATTATAGGCGCGCTTCATGTAGTTGATGATGGCGAGGTCGAACTCGTCACCGGCGACGCGGATGGATTTGGAAAACACGATGCCGTGCAGCGAAATGATGGCGATCTCGGTGGTGCCACCGCCGATATCGACGATCATGTTGGCGGCGGGTTCATCGACAGGCAGGCCGACGCCGAGGGCTGCGGCCATGGGCTCGAGAATGGTGATCACTTCGCGCGCGCCAGCATGCGTGGCGGATTCCTTCACGGCGCGTTTTTCCACCTCAGTGATACCGCTGGGAATCGCGACCACGACGCGCGGGGAGACGACCTTGGAATTATTGTGCACCTTCTTGATGAAGTAACGCAGCATCGCCTCGGTGATGTCGAAGTCGGCAATGACACCGTCCTTCATTGGTCGGATCGCCGTGATGTTGCCGGGGGTGCGGCCGAGCATCTTTTTCGCTTCGTCTCCGACCGCGAGGACCTTGCGGGAGCTGGTGTGGACGGCGACCACGCTGGGTTCGCGGAGCACGATGCCCTTGTCCTTCACGTAGACGAGGGTGTTGGCCGTACCGAGATCGATGCCGATGTCGTTGGAGAAAAGTCCCAGCAGTTGGTTGAACATTTTGGCGGTGGCGGGAAGCTCAGGAATACAAGCGACCAGCCGGCGAAATTGTCAAAAGCAAACTCGTTGAACAGACGGTCTTTCTGCGAGAGTCCGACGGACGGTCCCTCGGTGGGGAGGTCGGTGCCCACATTTTGCCGGTCAAGGGTGTGCCGCCCTGACTTTAGGCCGTCGGCTCAAACGATAGAAAATTCCGTTTTCAACCCACTCGGCTTAGGCCAACCGCAGCGGAATAAACTTGGAAAACGAGGTCAGGCACGATTCGCCGGCTTTCCACCCGGTGAGCTGTTTGAATCGTGTGGAATTGACCGGCTGGTTGGTGCTGATCCCCTTCAGTTGAGCGCGGGGTTTGCGGATAACTCGGCCATGCTGCACCTGGCCGGCAATCGCCTCGTGAAGAGCCACGACCCCAACGGGGGCGTCTTCAGCGACCAGGAAGTAGTTCCCTGGTTTTCCGTGTCGCAGCAGCGCCAAGTAAGCTCGTCCAAGATCCAGACGTTCGATGACGGACCATTGCAACGACTCATCATCGGGCATCTCAACGTCACCGTCGCTCAACCGCCGGGTGAGATCAATGAGAGGGCCGGTTGCTCCATAGACGAAGTTAGGCAGACAAAACTGGGCCCATCGGGAATCCTGCCGGGCCGCGAGGGTCCTCATGAGCACAGACCGGTTTACGGCTTCCTGACGCGGAGCGAGTGGGGTTGATTCGTCAATGAACTTGCCCGGGGCGCAGTTGCCGTAGATCCAGACGCCGCAGGTGAAAACCATCAGCCGCGTGTCTGGGCCGCTCAGGGTTTCCAGATTTTCGACGGCGATTTTCTCCTGACGATGAATTTCCTCGGTCGAGTGATTCCGGTAATGGGCCTGCGCGGCGTGGATGATGTACGTGTAACCGCGTCCGCTGGACAGGCGGCGAAAGACTTCTGGATTCGTCATATCGCCCATGATCGCATGGCCGCCGGCTTGGTTGATAGCTTCTGCGTCGTCAGCCTGGCGGACCAGACAGTCGACTTCATATCCGGCTGCAGCGAGGACTTCGAGGATTCCGCTGCCGACTGTACCGCTGGCTCCAGTCAGAAACACGCTTTCAGTGGTCATTGTTTCGCGGGCAGCCTCGTGAACCGGCTTCTCCAAGTAAACAGTGGAATACCCCCAAAAAACTCAGAAGAAAAAACCGCTAATCTTCGCCAATGAACGCTGGCCAAAGAATTGCTGCGCGTCCAAGACACCGGAAAATCCACCTGATCGGTGACTTGGAAAACAAGCAGACTGGTCCCCGCTGTCTTATTAGCTCTTCCATGAGAAGGCGTGTCGAGAGGATAGTTTGAAAAGGTTCACCTTTTTCTAAAGCGGATTGGGGCTTGGGGGGCGCGGCGTTCCCCGAGGCGGTCAGGCTTCCATACGCACTCTGGTGGCGGCGTCAACGGCCGCGCG
>JANYDX010000157.1 GCA_025363395.1 Verrucomicrobiota bacterium | reverse complement strand
CATCTGCCCTACGCCGCAGCAAAAGCTCGCCTGCTTGAGTTACCCGGCGTCGGCGAAAAAGTCGCCGACTGCGTACTGCTCTTTGGCGCGGGCAAGCTCGAGGCTTTTCCCGTGGACACCTGGGTCCTCAAATCACTCGCCCGCCGCTATGGCCTGGAGGACTGGAAGCCCGCGCAGGTCGCCCACTTTGGACGCACTCATTTCGGTCCGCTCGCCGGCCTGGCCCAGCAATACCTTTTCTCCTGGGAACGAAAATTCGGCAACCGGTAGGGCGCGGACTCCGCTCCGCGCCGAATCCGCGGCCAAGCGACTTGCCCGCGCGACCCCCGCGCGCGCCAATCATTTGGTTTTCTGAATCAACTCCACTTCGTAGCCCTCGGGCGCGTCAATAAAAGCGATCATCGAGCCACTGCCCGATTTGGTCGGTCCATCGCTGAGCTTGAAACCCTTTTTCTCCAGGTTCGCGGCGAAGGCCATGAGATCATCCACTTCAAATGCCAGGTGCATCAAGTCCGGTTGAACCTGCACCGAGGGGGAATTGGGCAGCTGGCAGAGCTCAATTTCTTCCTCGCTGTTCGGCGTGGCGAGAAACACCAGTTGGGCGCCCCGCGGCGAAGTATGCCGGCGGGCCACCGTCAGGCCCAGGGCCTGTTCATAGAATTTCGCGGTGCGCTCAATGTCGTTTACGCGCATACGGGTGTGGAGAAGTTTTTTGACTGTCATGCGCAGGAAACTACCTTCACCCCATTCGAAATCAAACCCGATCCCGCAGGACTCTGGACAATCACTGTTTCAATTTACCTCATTTCATGCCCAGAGCCATCGAGTTGAAGCCAAGTGTCTCGCGAAGGAATCGAAGTAATCGAAGGGAACATGATTCGAACTTCGGTACCTTCGCCTCCTTCGCGAGACACCTCCAAATTCCGCGATCACACTCCGGAGACCATAATTTACCCTCGGCTAACTGATTGCCGCCGCGTTTTGATCTCGCACCCTGATTCGGCCGTTTTGATCCTGCTTCTCTTCAATGTCTTTTGATCTCGAACTTATCCGAGCGGCCCACGAGCGCATTCGTCCGTTCATCAAGCGCACTCCAGTCCTGACCAGCGATGCGCTCGATCAGGAGTGCGGCACCCGGCTTTTCTTCAAATGCGAAAACCTGCAGGCCGCCGGCGCCTTCAAATCGCGCGGGGCGTGCAATGCGGTTTTTTCACTGACCGACGCTGAAGCCGCCACCGGAGTAGTCACGCATTCCTCGGGCAATCACGCAGCCGCCCTCGCCCGCGCCGCCCAGCTGCGCGGCATCACCGCGCACATCGTGATGCCGGCCAATGCCCCGCAATCTAAAGTGCAAAACGTCGGCCATTATGGCGGCTGGATCACCTTCTGCGAGGCCACCCTGGCCGCCCGCGAAGCCGCCTGTTCGCGCGTCTCCGCCCAAACCGGCGCCACCATTGTCCATCCATTTGACGATCTCCGCGTTGCCGCCGGCCAGGGCACGGCGGCCATCGAATTTTTGGAGGATGCCCCCGACCTGGATTTCATTCTCTGCCCCGTGGGGGGAGGCGGCTTGCTTTGCGGCACGGCCGTCGCCGCGAAGGCGCTTCATCCCGGCATCAAGGTGATCGGCGTCGAACCCGCCCTCGCCGATGACGTCGCACAATCCTTCCGCGCTGGAAGGCGGATTTCAATTCCTACGCCTCTCACGATCGCCGATGGCTTGCGCACCAACTGCACCGGCGAAAAGAATTTTCCGATCATCCAGCGCTACGTGGACGACATCGTGACCGTTTCCGAGGAAGGCATCGTCGCGGCCATGCGCGAGCTGTGGGAAAGGCTGCGGGTCGTCATCGAGCCGTCCGCCGCCGTGGCGTACGCCGCGATCCGCGAGGGCAGAGTGTCCGTCGCCGGCAAACGCGTCGGCCTCATCCTCACGGGTGGCAACGTCGACATGGAACAATTGCCCTGGCTGAAGAAGTAGGAATCGGCGGGGCGGCTGGCCCGCCCTTCGCGTAAAATACCGCAACCCCGATCTATAGGTATTCTATTAGTCGACATTATGATCACTCATTTAATGTCAACTAATAGAATACTTAAGCGCCGGTCAGCTGACGGTGGGGAGCAAACCGTGGCGTGCGCGTGAGCGTGAGCCAATCGGACTGTTCACCCCCGCCCGAAGAGCAGTCAGCCGGTCACGGCCGGGCCTGCCGTTTTTTCTTCGGTTCCACCTCGGGCAGGAAGGCGGTCAGCAGTCCGATCAGCGGGAAATACGCGCTCACCTCAAAGACGTGACGAATGCCCGTGTGGTCGGCGAGCCGGCCCAACAGCGCCGACCCGATCCCGGCCGCGCCAAATGCCAGACCGAAGAACAGTCCGGCGATCAAGCCGACATTGCCCGGCACTAATTCCTGCGCGTAGACGAGGATCGCGGAAAAAGCCGAGGCGAGAATCACCCCGATGAACACGGTCAGCACGACAGTCCCGACCAGTCCCACATGCGGCAACACCAGCGAAAACGGCGCCACGCCGAGAATGGAAATCCAAATGACCAGCTTGCGTCCGATGCGGTCCCCGACCGGGCCGCCGATGATCGTGCCCGCCGCGACCGCAAAGAGAAAAACGAAAAGAAACACCTGGGACTGCTGCACCGAGACCTGGAACTTATCGATCAGGTAAAACGTGTAGTAGTTGGTCAGGCTAATCAGATAAAAATACTTGGAGAAAATCAGCGCGACCAAGATGCCCAGCGCGAGCATGACCGTGCGTCGCGGCAAACGCACCGAAGCCGCTTCGCCCGCACCGCGCCTGGGTTTCAGCCGGTGAAGATTGCGCTGATACCAGCCGCCTACCCGTGAAAGTAAAACGATCCCCGCAAAGGCCAGGATCGTGAACCAGAGGATATGGCCCTGGCCGCGCGGGATGATGATGGCCGCCGCCAATAGCGGCCCCAACGACGTGCCGAAATTGCCTCCCACTTGGAAAAGCGATTGGGCAAAGCCGTGTTTCCCTCCTGAAGCCATCCGGGCCACGCGAGACGCCTCGGGATGAAAAATAGCCGAGCCCACACCCACCATTCCCGCGGCCAGACACAGCGAATGAAAACTCACCGCCTGCGAGAGCACGATCAAACCGGTCAACGTCACGCTCATTCCCACCGCCAGCGAGTAAGGCTTATGGTGCCGGTCGGTGTAGTAGCCCACCAGTGGCTGCAACAGCGAACCGATGACCTGATAAGTGAGGGTGATCAGTCCGATTTGCGTGAAACTCAGGTGATACGAATCCTTCAGCACCGGATAAATCGAGGGCAGCAACGCCTGCAGGGTATCGTTGATGAGATGCGACAGGCTGAGCGCCAAAAGAATCTTCATCACCGTGGACTCCGTCCGCGGGTCGGATTGGGTGCTGCTGGACTGGGATGCCGCCTGACTCATGACCTCCATTGCGGGGTTGGCGCGCAACCCTGTCAAGCCACGCTCCGAAGACGCACCAGCACAGATGCCAGACAAAAAGAAGGGCGCCTCCCCCTAACGGAAGGCGCCCGCTTAATCTGAAACTCGACCAAAATCAGAAGGAGATCGTATTCGTGAGCGACCAGATCTGCGGAGCACCGATGCGCCAGGAGGCCACTGTGCCGTCGGGTTGCACCGTGACCGGGATAATGTAGTTCCCCTTGCCAACATTACGCACGTTGAGCTGGACCCGGTATTCGAGATTCTTGCTCAGTTTGCGCGTGTAGCCGATCCACAAATCCACATTGGTTTCAGCCGGGCCGTAGTACGGGCTGTTCAAATCATACTTCGCGGTAGTGGCGACAAACGGATTAGCGGCGAGTTTGTCGCCGATGTAGTACAGCGGCTTGTATCCGATGATGACCTTTTCCTGCCAGCGGACGCCGGCGCCAAGGTTGAATCCCTTCAGGAAACCATTTTTGAAGTCATAGTTGGCCACGGCATTGGCGCGCCATTTGCGCAGCTCAGGCACAGTCGCGTTTTCCTGTCCTTTGACTGAAAGCCAGGAAGCCCAAAAGTTCGCGTTCCAGTTTTGCAGTGCGGTGGTATCTGACGCGTTGGGATTGCGCAAGGCACCGGCATCCGTCGTGTTCAAGGCGGTGTTGATTTGAGTCACGAGTTGGTTCAGCGCGAGGTCGCCCACATTACTGCGAGTCGCCTCCTGTTTTGAGGCATTGAAGGTGAGGCGCAGGCCATCGATCGGCTGGGCATAAAGTTCAAATTCCAGTCCTTTTGAAATATTGTCCTCCGGGATTTGGAATCCATTCGGCGTTGAGTTGGTGATGGCCTTGAGCTGGCTGATGTCCGTTTGATTCACATCGATCTTCCAGGCGGTAAAGAAGGCCGGGGGAATGCTCTTGACCAACGCATCCCAAGCGGCGACGTCGCGCTTCTGCTCGGCGAGGGCGTCGGCAGGGGTCTGTCCTACCGCGGGTTGCATGGTCCACCGGTTGGGATCACCCACGCGGTAACTGTTGGGGTTTTGTGGATCCGAGACTTCAAACACGTAGCGATTCCTTGTCTCCTGATAGCCCCCCCAAATCCCGCCGAGGTAGAACGAATTGAATCCGCTGGTGCCGTTGGAGTTCACCACCTGGGTCTTGTACTTGTTAATTTTAAAGGAGTACTTGTTATCCTTGGTCGAGAACAGCAGGCCGAATTCTTTCGTCTGTCCCGTCGGCGGGGTGAGCAGATTACCCAGAGGCCCGACCCGGCCGGCGAGCGGCTGAAAGTTTTCCGACTGCGCGTAGAACACGCTCACGTTCAGCGGGAGGCGCTGGTGCAGGAACTCATTCAGATGCACGACCCCGCTCCAGCTGTTTGACTTGTCCTCGACGATGTTAGCGGTGCTCGGATATTTAAAGGAGCTCGGATCAAAGTTTGGACGCCTTTCCAAGTCGACATCGGCGGTCTTGGCCCAAGCGCTCGCCTTGTCTTTGCGGTAGCCATACATGCCAACAAAAGCTCCATCCCAGAAGTACCCCTGCCATATCAGCGCGTCAGAAGTGACCTTGGTCTTGTTCTTGCTGGCGGAGTTGGTGTTTTGGTCGCGATTGCCCGCTTCGGAATTCGTAATCGTGATCGGCGTATTGATCCAACCGCGGTAGTTGGCCGGATTCTCGGACTGCGTCGAGGTGCGCCGGGTATTACCGACCGGATAGAGCGGGTTGTCCCACGCATCGGCCGGGTTCACGCTGGTCGCGATCCAGGTCGAGTCGAAGGTGCGGACACTGCCGCTCGTAACGACTGCGGAGGCGGTTGGACCCGGGATATAGGCGCCCGAGGCGGTGGTGGCATTCGCCAGTGAGGGCCCGAGATAGATGACCGGGTAAACCTTGCGCACGTTGCTATCGAGGGTCGAGGGCGCGGAACCGAAACCGTTGATGAAATCCTTGTATGCGTTGTCGGCGACGTAGTGGACCCAGCCTCTGGAATTACTTTCGCGCTTATCATCGCTGTAGAGCCCGGTCAGCACATGGTGACCGAGAATGTGGGTCAGCACGTTGCGGCGCTGTCCGCGGTTGAAGTCGTATTTACCATACGCCGTGACCCGAAGG